>JANQUM010000120.1 GCA_030731175.1 Spirosomataceae bacterium | reverse complement strand
TATTTCACATTAAACTAAAAAACCATGAATTGGGGAAATAAAATAGCACTTGCGTACAGTTTATTTGTAGTATTTATGATACTGCTTGTGGTAGCGTGCGTAAAACAAAACGACATCTTTTTAGTAAGCGAAGATTACTACAAACAGGAAATCCAATACCAAGACCGAATTGACGATATAGCCAATGCCGTGGAGTTAAAGAATCCGGTTACGGTTGAGCTAAACGACGAAACAAATATTCTCCGAATTGACCTAACAAAAGAGTCTGCTGGCTCCGAAGGGAAAGTAACCTTTTTTCGTCCGTCGAATCCCGAATTAGACCGTGACTTCCCCGTAAAACTTTCTGCGGCGGGTATTCAGGAATTTCCCACGAAATCTCTCGCCAAAGGTTTGTGGCTTATAAAAGTACAGTGGCAAAAAGACGGCAAGAGCTTTTACAAAGAGCAGAAAGTGCAGGTTTGAGAAATAGATTGAAGAGGTAAGATATGAGATTTGAGAAAGTGCCAAAATCAAGTCTTATGTAAACCGTAAATCCAAAATCATAAATCAACAAAATGCTTTACACCGCCTTCATACTCGGACTTGTGGGAAGCCTGCACTGCGTAGGAATGTGCGGGCCGTTGACGTTACTTTTACCCACAGATACTAGCTCAAAAGCCCGTTTTTTAGCGGGCAGATTACTCTATAATTTGGGTCGAATTTCTACGTACGCTTTGCTCGGAATTTTCATTGGTTTTATGGGCGAGCAAGTTGCCGTTTTCGTTTCCCAAAAATGGGTTTCCATCGGTTTCGGAATATTGATTATTATCGGGCTGCTCGTTTATCGCTTTTTCAACAAAAGCCTTCGCTTCGTTTACCTAAATTCTAAGCTAAATAATTGGGTTTCATCACTTTTCGGAAAAGCGGGCAAACGTCCGTTTTTTGTTTCTCAGTACACCTTCGGTTTGGTAAACGGTTTACTGCCGTGCGGCATGGTTTACGCCGCTTTAGCCGGAGCTTTTCTGCAAGTACAAGTTTGGGAAGGCGGCGTATATATGTTGCTTTTTGGCTTAGGCACATTACCACTCATGCTGTTAGCGAGTTTGGGCTTCGGTTTTGTGAGAAATAACCGGTTCTTTTCTTTCAAGTATGTCGTTCCGATTTCTTATTCAATCATCGCTATCTTACTTATTTTCAGGGGAATATCCGGTGATATACCTTCACTCTACACCCAGACTGATTCCAGTTTTATTACGCACTGTCAACAGCTCTTTTTGTCTGCGAAGTGATGTAAAATACTTTTTACCCCGAAGGTTAGAAGACGCTAAGGTTTTTATAAAACGATAACTTCTGTATTCGTTCGCCGTTTTACAATTCTCCAATCTCACTTCTCCAATCTGAACGAGATAATCAGCATCATTTTCAAACATGACAGCCGTCAGGTTTTTTCTTACAGCCCGCCCGTACTTTTGAAGAAATTAAAAACGAAACTATGATAACTGCTGATTTGATCGAGAAATACAACGTAGCCGGACCACGATATACTTCGTACCCAACCGTGCCGCACTGGCAACCCGAAAAATTTCAGTTGAACGACTGGAAAACCTCCATTCGGCAACGAACTTCCAGCGAAAAAGGAATCAGCCTTTACATTCACTTACCGTTTTGCGAAAGCCTTTGCACGTTCTGTGCTTGTCACAAACGCATCACGAAAAATCACGCTATGGAACGCCCGTATATTGACGCCGTGCTCAACGAGTGGCGGATGTACGCAAATATTTTGCCGGCTGATACGGTAATCGAAGAAATACATTTGGGCGGCGGTTCTCCGAGTTTTTTCAGCGAAGAAAATCTGAAACACCTCATGGACGGCATTCTCCGGTATTTCCCCGTAGCAGAAAACCATGAGTTTAGCTGGGAAGGAAATCCGGTAAATACAACTTTTGCTCAACTAAAAACATTATACGATGTTGGATTCAGAAGAGTAAGTTACGGCGTGCAGGATTATGATATGAGCGTGCAGCAAGCCATCCGGCGGGAACAATCTTTTGAAACCGTTGAAACTGCCACACAAATGGCACGGACTATTGGATATACTTCGGTAAGCCACGATTTGGTTTTCGGCTTGCCTTTCCAAACGGTTGAATCAGTAAAAAATACGGTAGAGAAAACGTTAAAATTAGCTCCTGACCGTTTGGCTTTTTACAGCTACGCCCACGTGCCGTGGCTGAAAGGAAACGGTCAACGTGGCTACGATGAAGCCAATTTACCAACTGGGCACGAAAAACGCAGCTTCTACGACCTCGGCAAAAAAATGCTCGAAGAAGCCGGCTACGCCGAACTCGGAATGGATCATTTTGCCCTGCCCGAAGATTCGCTTTTCAAAGTTGCCAAAGAAGGTACTATGCGACGCAATTTTATGGGTTACACCACTACTCAAAATAATACTTTAATTGGCTTGGGAGCATCGGCGATTAGCGATAGCGGCGATATGTACGCCCAAAACGTAAAGAACGTGGAGGAATACCAAATGCTGGTAAACAGCGGTAATTTACCGATTTTGAAAGGACATAAATCCACCGAAGAAGAGTTATTCGTTCGTCAGATAATTTCGGATATTATGTGCAATGGTTTTGCCGAATGGCAACTTGGAGAAATCTCTGATTTAACCGAAAATCAGTTAGAAGAATTAGCCCTCGACGGCTTGATAGAACTAACCGACACCAACCTGAAAGTAACCGAACTTGGGCACAGTTATTTACGCAATATCTGCATGCCATTTGACGAATATTTGATTGGAAACAAATCCGAAAATATGTTCTCGAAAACGGTCTAAGTTTTACAAAATTCACTAAAACGTGCTTCTCACATTGGGAAGTACGTTTTTATTTGCCCAGCAGCAAACTCGAATCGCCGTAGCTCAAAAAGCGGAAATCGTTTTCGAGAGCATAATCGTAGATTTTTTGCCAATTATCGCCTACAAGTGCCGAAATAAGGAGTAAAAGCGTAGATTTTGGTTGATGGAAATTCGTGATAATACCTTTGCAAACCCGCATTGTATAACCGGGGAAAATGTAAATCTGCGTTCCCCCGATAAGGTGCGTCAACTTTTCTTCTTCCATGTAAGAAATTATCGCTCTAAGAGATATTTCTAACGTAGGAAGCTCATTCTCCACGTGTTTATAAGCATAATTTTGTTCGATATAAAATGGGGTTTGTTCTTTATCATTTTCACGGGTCAGCAATTTTACGCCGTACCAATATAAGCTTTCTAAAGACCGCATCGAGGTTGTTCCCACCGGAATCACACAACCGGAATTTTCCCGCAAATTTTTGATGAAATCTACTGAAAATACAACTTGCTCTTCGTGCATGTCGTGTTCCAACGCGTTATCAACTTTTACGGGTTGAAACGTTCCCGCCCCAACGTGCAGCGTTACAAAGTCAGATTTGAAACCCTTGTTTTCTAAGTCACTTAAAACATTATCCGTGAAATGCAGCCCTGCTGTGGGTGCGGCAACGGCTCCGTCGTGTTTTGAGTAAACGGTTTGGTAAGTTTCAAGGTCTTTTGCTTCCGCTTTGCGGTTCATATACGGCGGTAAAGGCATTTCGCCAAAGGCTTTTACGAGCGTGGCGAAACTTACCCCACCCCAACAAAACTGAACTTCCGCATCACCCACCAACTCCGCCGTCAAAACAATCTCCTGATTTTCAACAAAAACTTTCGCTTGTAGCACTTCGCCCTTCCAGCGTTTTTTATTGCCAATCATGCAGTGCCACGTACAGGTTTCCGTGGTTTCCATAACTTGCGAAATAACCGCTGACGGAGAAACGGGATTCAATAAAAATACTTCGATAATTGCTCCGGTGACTTTCTGAAAATGCAAACGGGCGGGGATTACTTTCGTATTATTAAAAACCAAAAAAGCCCCTTCGGGCAATTGGTTCGTTAAATCTGTAAATAGCGTTTCTGAGATTTCGCCGTTTTTGTAAGTTAATAATTTCGACGAATCTCGCGGCTCTACTGGAAATTTGGCGATGCGTTCGTCGGGTAAATTATAGGCGTAATCGTTAATTGAAATCGACTCATTCATCGTTCGCAGATGGGTTTGTGTACAACAATTTCAACGGCAAATAGAACAAAATGAACAATAACATCGCTGCTCCGAAAAGCATCAACCAATTGTAATTTAGATCAAGGCGTTGACCACGGGTAGTGTTTACGTTATAAAGCCCCAGCAAAACAAAGACCAGAAACGTATTAACGAAAGCAAGGAAACCGTTAAACCAGTTTATGAGAAAGGCACTAAGTTTTTTGGGTTGCTTCGCCCATTCGCTCACTGGATTTACTTTCGCAAAATTGACTTTCGCCAATTGATCCCGCAGGGCGTTTACTAATAAATTAAAAAGCAGAAGTATTCCTGCCGAGGCATAAAAAAAGACTTCTTTGCTTATAAATCCTTCGGGCTCGCCGGTTTCGGCGTGCGTAATCGCTACGCTGTCTGGCAAAGTAGTATAACAAAATAGAATGGTTGCCAAAGCAAGTGCGAAGCCTACTTTACGCCAGAAATTAAAGAATATTTTCGTCATTGATAAAGTGCATTTAAAACATACGGGAACAACCTCTCGTTTACAAAATAGTTTGCAGCCGCAAAGGTAGGTAGCACAATCACGTTAAAAAATTAGAGTATTGAAAATTTACACAAAAACAGGCGACACGGGCAAAACTTCTTTGGTGGGCGGAACTCGCATCAGCAAAGGAGATTTAAAAATTGAGTCTTACGGAACAGTTGACGAACTAAACTCTTGGATTGGCGTTTTGCGGGATTTACCCGTAAATGAAGCCAGAAAAGACATTTTCAAGGAAATTCAAGACCGACTATTCACCATCGGAGCAGATTTAGCTTCAGAATCTGAAATTGTGAAACAGAAAAAAGTACCCGATTTATTCGATACTGACGTTGAATTACTCGAAAAAGCGATGGACGAAATGAACGAAGAAATTCCGCCGCTTAGAGCATTTGTATTGCCGGGCGGTGATCTCGCCGTTTCTTACGCTCACGTTGCCCGCACAATTTGCCGCCGGGCGGAGCGAAATATTATTCGATTAGCCGACGTAGAAGAAGTCAATGAATTAGTGATTCGGTATTTGAATCGTTTGTCTGATTACCTTTTCGTTGTTTCTCGCAAAATTACGCAAGAACTCGGAACAGAAGAAGTGGCATGGAAGCCGAGGAAATGAAATATAATTCATAATTAAGAAGAATTTCCCGACTTTTGCCCTTCAAAATGCCTTAACAACCGTTAACATTAAACTTTTGAATAGTTTGGCGGTCAAATAGGTTATAAAAGAAATTACCCAAACAATGCGAAAAACAATTCTAACAGCCCTTACTCTTTTTATTACAGTTTTTTCTTTCGGACAAGACAAACGTGCCGAAGCCATTTTGGATCAAATGAGCAAAAAGTACCAAAACATGAAAACGTTTAGTGCTACTTTTACTTACGGTGCAGATGGCGGGCGGGCCACTCGCGGAGCAATTACCACAAGCGGGATAAAGTTTAAGCTAAACATGGCGGGTCAGGAGATTACGAATAACGGAAAGGAAATTTACACGTTCATGTCTGATGTGAACGAAGTAAACATAACAAATTTTGACCCGGGCGAAGACAATATGTTCTCGCCGTCTAAAATTTACAGCATTTACAAAAAAGGCTACAAATATAGCTTTAAAGGCGAGTCTAAAGCCGGAAATCAAGTTTTTGAAACGGTTGAACTAATACCTACTAAAAAAGGCAACGTTTCTAAAGTAGAAATCAAAGTCAATAAAAAAGATAAAAGCATTAAAAGCTGGAAAATTTGGGACGAAAGAGGTCGTGCCACAAATTTCAATATAACAAAATTTACACCTAACGTTTCGGCACCTGCGTCGCTGTTTACGTTTGACACCAAGAAACACCCCGGAGTTGAGGTTGTAGATTTACGTTGAGTTTTATTCAGAAAAAGTTTATATTTGAAGCCCGTTACGCAAGTTTCGGGCTTTTTGCCGTTAAGTGAATTTTAGAATCTTTCTGAATGAATAAAAAAATACTTTTAGTCGCCCTCCTTTCGGCATGTTTTAGTTCTGTATTTTCACAAGAACAAATAACTATCGGAATGGGTAACATTCCCAATGTTTCGGTGACGTCAAGTTCGGGCGGAAATACTAACATACGAACGTTGCAACAAAACGGCTATTTGCCAAATCAATCTGCCGCTTCCCGTTTTTTATCGCAAGCCACGTTTGGGGCAGATTCTGTCGAAATTAAAAAAGTTGCCGAACTCGGCATCGAAAAATGGCTGGATGATCAACTCGCTCTCCCAAATACGTTTAGCCTTCAAGATTACGTACAACGCATTCATCAGGCAAAAGTAGATTCACTCAACCGTACTTCGCCGGGGAATCTGACTTTGCTCACCTCGGGAGCGAACGATTGGTATTTTGACGTCGCGTGGTTTCAGGGCAGCATGACCGCAGCCGACTTACTGCGTTGGCGGGTAGCGTTTGCCCTGAGTGAAACGTTTGTAACATCAAGAATTTCGAGTTTCGGAAATAATCCGTACGCCTTAGCGAGCTATTACGACGTGTTGATGAAAAACGCCTTCGGAAATTACCGAACACTAATTGATAGCGTAACTTACCACCCAAGCATGGCGGTTTACCTAACGTACATGAACAACCACGCCACAAACGTAGCTGGTAAAATCTTCCCTGACGAAAATTACGCCCGCGAAGTCATGCAATTGTTTTCAGTAGGATTGTACGAGCTTAATAACGACGGAACGGAAAAAACCGACGCTTCGGGAGAACTAATCCCGACTTACGGAAACGACGATATTGCTGATCTCGCTAAGGTTTTTACCGGACTTTCCTGGGGTGACAGCCGTTATTTAGGCGACCGTGATAAAGACGTTTTTAGCTACACAAAACGCCTCAAATTCTTCCCAGTTGACTCCAGCGATGCGATTATAAGACCTTGGAAAACAAACCCGACAATTCTGGATGGTCATGAATACGGAACAAAGACCTTTTTGGGAAGCACTATTCCCGCCCGACCAATTGAGCAGGGCGAACAAGACATTCAGGATGCGTTGGATATTCTTTCTAACCACCCAAACGTCGGGCCATTTATTTCTCGTCGGCTCATTCAACGCTTGGTTACTTCAAACCCAAGCCCCGAATATATTGATCGGGTTGCCTCCGTTTTCAACAATAACGGAAGTGGCGTTCGCGGAGATTTAAAAGCGGTTGTAAAAGCAATTTTATTAGATAACGATGCCCGAAGTTGCGAGTGCAGCGAGAAACCTTTTGCGGGAATGCTGCGGGAACCCTTCGTGCGTTATATGAACCTCGTGCGGGGGCTTAATCTCGAAGCAAACGGGGGCGTTTTCCGAAACCGGATGAACGAAGTTTACAATCAAACCGAACAACGCCCGCTTAACTCGCCTTCGGTTTTTAACTTCTTTTTGCCCGATTATATTCCCGACGGAAAGTTAAAAGAAGCAGAAAAATTCGGCCCCGAGTTTCAGCTACTCAATTCGCAAACGCTTACGGGTTATTTAAACGCCCTGAATGCTTGGCTGATTTATAATAATCCGGTAGATTACTCGGGCTATTTTTCGGGAGAACGAAACAAGGCAGACGAACGCCCAAGCTTTAACTTAGCGAAGTACCATTCGCTCACCAAAAATAACCGACTGACCGAACTCATAGATAAATTCAACCTGATTTTGGCACACGGGCGTTTGTCAGAAAATGCAGTGGCAGATATTAAAACTGTATTACTGCAAATGCCTTACGCCGAAACAAACGGCGTTCCGAACGTGAACGAAGCCAACCGCCGCATTCAGATGGTCTTGTTTCTGATAATGGCATCGCCAGATTACCTCATAAACCGATAGCAATGAAACGAAGGGATTTTATAAAAAATGCGGGCTGTGCCGCCATGGGTTCTACTACACTTTTGAGTAGCCTCACTAACCTCAAAGCATTTAACGGCGTATTAGGAAAATCTTCCGTCAGTTCGCCAAATCCAACTGATTACAAAGCATTGGTCTGCGTTTTGTTAGCTGGCGGGCTTGATTCGTACAATTTACTGGTTCCGACTGGAAATAACGCAGGCGGTGATAATGGCTATAATGATTATACCAGTGTCCGGACGGACTTATCAATTCCCCGAAACGATTTATTGGCGTTGAGCAACCCAAACGGACAACCACTTTGCACCGGTTTTAACGGAATGCCCTGCGAATACGGTTCGTTTGGCGTTCATCCGTCTGTTACCGGAATTCGGGATATGTTTAACGCCGGAAATCTCGCTTTCATGTCAAATATTGGTACGCTCGTTGAGCCAATTGCCAACGCCAGCGAATACAACTCCAAGCAAAGGCCGCTGGGGCTTTACTCGCACGCCGATCAGATTATGCAGTGGCAAACCTCCGTTCCGCAAAGTAGAAATGCCTTGGGCGTTGGCGGAAGGTTTGCCGATTTACTGCACGCAGCAAATAGCTACGAGCAAATTTCGATGAATATTTCACTAAGTGGGAAAAACGTTTTTCAGCG
>JANQUM010000119.1 GCA_030731175.1 Spirosomataceae bacterium | reverse complement strand
TAATTTGTATAGTACAAAGCACCTCAAAATTTGAGTACTATGTATTACAAACTACACGAAAGGCAAATCAACTTGATAAGCGTATTTAATCCTCGAAGACCTCAATGGCATCAATCAGGCCGTCCATGTCCTTATATCCGGGGCGTTCTTCTTCGCCGCCCGAAATAACTACGCCTTTTACACTTTCAATTTCGTTGATTTTTTCCAGATTTTCGATCGAAATCTCCCCACCTAAATATAAAGAAGTGTTATCGTTGTAAAGTCCGTTCTCAAGTTCATCAAGTAATTTTTCGCTGAAAATTATTTCGTAACCAATTATATTGGGCGAAGAAATTACGGACGTCAACACTTCTTCAACCTTTAAAAGCACTTCAAAACCAGCAACGATTAATTGTTCTGCTAGCAAATCATTAGCAATTGCAATTCTTTTTAAACCGTAGATTTCACATTTTTCGATTAAACTTTCAGCATTTGAATCAGAAGATTCAGCAATCCAATTTATGCCAACCAGCCAGCCGTTTATTTCGTTGAATTTTTCAACGGGTAAATAATTCGGGTCATGTTCGTCCATCGAAACACCGATAAACTCAACACCCATTCCCGAACAATAACGGGCATCTGATAAATTATTAACTCCCGAAACGTAAATTGACTTTGTAAGCATGCAGTTTTTTTGGCAAAACTACGTAAGAACTATAATACCTGCCAACTTGTTGCTAACTTTGAATCTAAAACACGTACGAAGGACTTTTAATCCTTGCAGTAATTATGGAAAGTAAAGGAAGAATTTTAGTCGCCATGAGTGGCGGAATTGATAGCTCATTAGCGGCAGTTTTACTGCACGAACAAGGCTACGAAGTTATCGGAATGACGATGAAAACCTGGGACTACGCCTCTTCAGGTGCCAGTAAAAAAGAAACGGGCTGTTGCAGCCTTGACTCAATCAATGATGCCCGCAATGTTTCAGTGCAACTTGGTTTCCCACATTATATCCTCGATATCAGAGAAGAATTCGGCGATGCCGTAATTGATTATTTTACTGGAGAATACCTTGAAGGTAGAACCCCAAACCCTTGTGTAATGTGTAATACGCACATAAAATGGGACGCACTTTTAAAACGTGCCGACCGTTTGGGCTGCGATTATATTGCGACCGGACACTACGCTAATATAAGAGAAGAAGGCGGAAGGTACGTTGTTTCTAAAGGAATTGACCCGCTTAAAGATCAAAGTTACGTGCTTTGGGGAGTTTCGCAGGAAAGCCTTGCCCGCACCATTTTACCGTTAGGTAATTTGACGAAACAGGAAATTCGGGAAATGGCGAAGGCACGCGGTTTCTTTGAGTTAGCGAGCAAAGCTGAATCTTACGAAATCTGTTTCGTTCCTGATAACGATTACCGCGGTTTCTTAAAAAGACGCGTTGACGGGCTTGAAGAAAAAGTTAAAGGCGGAAACTTTGTCATGGAAGACGGAACCGTGATTGGGCAGCACGAAGGCTACCCTTTTTATACTATCGGTCAACGCCGTGGCTTGGGAATTGCCCTCGGTTATCCGGCATTCGTTACCGATATTAGAAAAGAAACCAACGAAGTTGTACTCGGAAGAGACCGCCAATTGGAACGCAACGGTCTCGAAATTCAGAAGATTAACTTACTGAAATACAGCGATTTGTACGGGAAAGACATA
>JANQUM010000118.1 GCA_030731175.1 Spirosomataceae bacterium | reverse complement strand
AGTCATTGCCGATTTAAAGCAAAAGGGAATAACACTCGGAAAAGGTTACGGCGAGTGGAAAGAAACAACTTTTCGTATTGCGAACTTCCCGGCAATTGATGATGAAGAATGTGAAGTATTGAAGCACGCACTTCGCCAGTTCCCTTTCAGGGGATAGAGCTATTTTTTCAACAAGCCCGCCAATGTTAAAGATAAATCAAGGAAAATGATTTTTGCCCTGCCGTTTCGGGCGATATGGTAACTCGCATCACCGAGTAGCGTGGTTATTTTTTCTAAATTTCGAAAGTTTAATGCTTTACTGAACCGTTGCACAAATATGAGTTCGTCGCCCACTAACCTTACCAAATCTTCGTTTCCTTTAGCGTAGAGAAATAATTCCCGAAAAATAGAAATGCCGTACTCAAAGAAATTCTTGTGCTGCTCCTTGGTTTTTTTATCAAATTCGTTTGACATCAACACCAATTCATCCAGTTGGGCTGAATAACATTTCCGCATCCATTCGGCAAATAGTTGATGATTTTCGGGGGTATCGCTTTCAAGAATATGCAAAGCATTTCTCAAATTATTCTGCGATAAAAATGTGGCTTGTTTCGCTCTTTCAGTGGTAACCGTCAGTTTATCAACTAAGTAATTCTCAATATCTTCGTCCGTAAAATCAGGGATCCAAACTCGCTGCGTTCTTGAAATAATTGTTGTTAACAGTTGCTCGGTAGAATTTGTAACGAGTAGAAAAATAGTTTGCTCGGGTGGTTCTTCGAGTACTTTTAATAAAGCATTTGCCGTCGCGGTGTGCAAAGATTCGGCTTGCCAAATCAACACAATTTTGTAGCCACCCTCGTAAGATTTCATAGATAAATCCTGAATCAAAAGTCTGGCTTCTTCCACCGGAATATTTCCTTGTTTTACGTCAATTGCTTCCAGCCAATCGGATAAGTTTCCGAACGGTTTTGTCTGGACGAAATCTCGCCATTGTTCAATGAAATTAGCGGATAAAACCTTTTTCCCGCCGGCGGTTGGGTAAATATATTTTACATCGGGGTGAGCAACTTTACTCATTTTGACACAAGACGAACACGCTCCGCAGGAGTCAGTTGCTTGTCGATTTTGACAATTCAGGTAAGTTGCCAATGCCAACGCTATTGCTAAATTTCCGTTGCCTTCGTGACCATGGATGAGTTGGGCGTGGGCAAAATGATTTTTCTCTACCGCTTTCATAAGCGAAGATTTTAACGAGTGCAGACCTGGTATTTGTGAAAATTGCAAAGGTGTTTTGAGTTAGCTTTGAGCGATATGGATTTCCCAGTATTGACGAGGAGTTACGATTTTTGTTCCGTGAAAAGTTCCGAAGTCAAAATCTTGCGTGTTTCCAGTAATTATGTAATTGGCAGAACTTTCTAAAGCTAATTCCAAAAACCTATTATCACTTTCATCAGAAATTAGATCTACTGCTTGCGATGTTTTGTAGTATTGACCTATGGAGTCGAACTCTTTCAGAACAATTACTGCATTTTCTTTGAAATTTTTAAATCGACTAAACTTGTCTCGATTCAATACTGAAACATATTCGTCATAAACTTCCGCTGATAGGCAAAGATTCACTTTGTTTTTCAAAACGATATCGTACAAAACATCAGTAGGAGCGGAATTTGAAATAAGTGCAGACACGATGACGTTTGTATCAAGAATTATTCTTTGCTTGTCGAACTGCATTTATTTCGGCGTTTATTTCATCAAGCGACATTTCATTTAACCCTACTTCTGAGGCAATTCTGTTGCATTCTTTTAATGCGACGCGGGCATTTTCTGAGCTGATTCGAGATATTAAATCCGAAAATTCGATTTCTGAGTCATTTGTAAGGTCAAATTTCCTGATGTCGGCTTCGCTTATCTGTACTCTTATGGTTGTCATGATGGCAGATTTTTAGTCAAATATAAGCAAAATCAAATTAAGTCAACTTTTTGACGCTTTTCTGTACATTCACCCACCGTAAAATCTCAATATCCTCTTCCGAAAGTGAAAGGTTTCGTCTGCTCATCGTGGCGATTATTACGTCAATTGCTTTGTCAAAGCGGTAGTTTTCGTAGCCCGCCATTTTGCCACCCCACGTAAACGACGGGATAAATTTTTCCTGAAAATCTCCACCGAAAACGTTGCTGCACACGCCAATTACTGTTCCGGTATTAAACATCGTGCTGATTCCGGCTTTAGTGTAGTCGCCCATAAATGTTCCGCAGAAAATTTCTCCCGTCGGGGCAAGTTCCCCCAAGTTATAATCGTAAAGTGTTACTTCTTTGTAGTCGTTTTTGAGGTTTGAGTTATTGGTATTGGCTCCTAAGTTACACCATTCGCCAATTACGGAGTTTCCCAAAAAGCCGTCGTGGGCTTTGTTAGAATACCCCATAAAGATAGAGTTTCCTACTTCTCCTCCAACCCGACTTACTGGCCCAAGCGTTACGTTCGGGCGTATTTTAGCTCCGAAAGCAACCATGCTATTTTCGCCAATTGCCGCTGGTCCGATAACCAAACAGCCTTCCTGCAAAACGGCGTTTTTCCCAATGTAAACGGGGCCGTTTTCGGCGTTTATTATCGCCGCTTTTACATCCGCTCCATCTTCCAAAAATACGTTCTCGGGGGAATAAACCCGCGTAAAAGGGTCTTTAATTTCTTGACTTTCTCTTCCTTTCGTTATACGTTTAAAATCCGCCGTAATTTGTTCTGCGTTCTGTAAAAATAAGTCAGGAAGTTTTTTAATTATGGAAATATTTTCAGGGTATTCTTTTTGTGTAAACTGCTGATATTCAAAGTTTAATGATAGGTTTTGCGAAGTCCTGACGGCGATAAAATCGCCATTTTTTGTTAATGCTTCGCCTTCGGTTAAAGCATTTATTGCTTGCCAAATTTCTTCGTTTGGAAGCACAGAAGCGTTCACATAAAGGTCGGAATTGCTGATTACCTTAAACTTTTTTTGTAGATATTCTTCGGTCAAAAACCCGATCTCGTCATTGTAGAAATACGCCCATTTTTCTACGATAGTCTGAATTCCAATCCTTAATTTTCCAACCGGACGGGTAAGTGTCAGCGGTTTTAATTGATTTCGGAGAATGGGGTCGTCAAATAAATTCATTTTGAAGTTTTAATTTGTAGGTCAAACCGTTAACCGTTTTATTTTTTGAGTCCTAATTCTCGCAATCTTTCGTCCAAAAATTCTCCGGCGGTCATATCCACGTAAACCTTCGGATTTTCTGCGGAAACGCACGAATCCAGACAGGTCAAGTCCATTTCGGGGCGTGGGTGCATGAAAAATGGAATTGAAAAACGGCTAAATTTCATTTTTTCACGGGAAGGATTAACCACTCTATGAATTGTAGATTTTAAGTGATGATTTGTCAGCCGATCCAACATATCGCCTACGTTAATGATAATTTGATCTGGTAAAGCCGTAACCGCAATCCATTTTCCGTCCATGCGTAAAACCTCCAAACCTTCGGCGGAAGCTCCCATCAATAACGTGATGAGATTTATATCGCCGTGAGCGGCGGCACGAACAGCATCGGGCGGTAGAGCATCAGGGTTTTCAATCGGGAAATAATGTAAGGCACGCAAAATACTATCGCCTTTGAATACTTTTTCCTCGAAATAATCTTCGTCTAAATTCAAAAATAAGGCAATTGCCCGCAAGAGCGTTTTTCCCGTTTGCTCAAATATTTGGTACGTTTCAAGGGTCAGTTTCTGGAAATCGGGTAGTTCTTCGGGGAAAATATTATCGAACATATCTTCCCGTGGTTCGGGTTGCCCAACGTGGTAAAATTCCTTTAAATCGGGGCGTGAATGCCCTTTTGCGGTTTCTTTTCCTTTGCCAATGTAGCCCCGCTGACCCGAAACGTTTTCGAGTTCATATTTTTTCTTTAGTTCATCTTCTTGATAAAAAAACTGCTTTACTGTCTCGTAGAGGTCAGTGCGTAGCTCTTCGGTTAGCCCGTGATTTTTGATTGCCACAAAACCAATATTGGTAAACGCCGCACCGAGGTTTTGTACAAATTTATTTTTCAGTTCAGGGCTTCCTGAAGTAAAATCAGCGAGATCAAGTGACGGGATTTCGTCTAATAAAGCACTCATATAATTAATGTTGAATCCCGTTTTTAATCGGGAAGTTGAGTTTTTGGTTTCTTATATTCTTCAATGACTGCAAAGCCGTAGGACAGTTGCAATAAAAAAAGAACCCTGAGAAGGTGAAATTATTATAAATCATCTTTTCAGGGTTCAAAATTACAAATTCTTTTCGTTACGAATGCCGCTTCTCAAAATCGCTGTGTTTTTTGTTGTGGCAATCGTAAAATATTACACGCTTGCTTTCACTTCGGTGTAATCCACTTCGCCGCCACCTGCTTCTTCGGCTTCGATACTTACCAGCGAAATCTCAAAAGTAAGGTCTTGTCCGGCAAGGGTGTGGTTGGCATCAACGGTTACTTCAGTTTCGGTTACTTCGGTGATAATTACCGGAATTTCCTGCTGACCGTTGTGCATTGTTAGCATGCCGCCAATCTGTAACGGAATTTCTGCCGGAATTTCCTGACGAGGTACTTTGACAATCATTTGATCGTTGCGTTCGCCGTAAGCTTCAGCAGACGGAATATGTACCGTTTTTGAATCGCCGGGTTTCATACCGACCACCGCATTATCAAATCCGGGAATTACCATGCCGCTACCCGCTTCAAACTGCAGTGGCTCACGCCCGTCTGAGTTATCAAAGATGGTTCCGTCGTTTAAAGTCCCTTTGTAATGTACGTTTACTGTATCTCCTGCTTTTACCATTTGAAAAATATTGTTGTATTAAAATTATAAAATAACGCTGAAATAGTGAAAAAAACGAGTCTTTACTCAGCGGGCAAACGAATATCAGTGCTTTTGCCCGTCTTGAATCTTTCAGTTTGTTTAGCAATTTAGGAACCTCGAAAGTTCCCGTATTTAGTAGATAAATGTATCAGGTGGCAAATTTATGATCGAAACCTCAATTAATTGGTGTACTCATTTCGCCATTCTTCGATGAGATTTCCGCCCGCCGGAATCCAATCTGAAACCCGCGAAATTACCGTTGGGGCTACTTGCTCAACGTGCGGCAAAAGCACGGATTCGTCGGTGTATTCCGCAGGAAATTTGATACCAATTGTTGTCAAAAGCCACAGAGCTGTGCTGATGCCAAACACCCACGTGAAAGCCCCCAGCAGTCCGCCCGCAAAGCCGTCGAGCGTTCCTAAAATAGTAAACCGCAATGCCCGCCGCATGCTCCAACCGAGTTTATTTATCATGAAAATTGTTGGAAAAAAGATAACTCCGAAGCTCAAATATGGCACGAAACGCCTCGCCACGCCTTCGCCCACGTGTGGTGCAAGGAAGTTCATTCCTGCTCCCAAAAACTTAAAGCCAATCACCAATGCAATGATGAACGCCACCACGCCGATAATCTCAATAAAAAGCCCTTTTTTGTAACCTTTGTAAGCACCATAGAGCAGTGGCACCAGTAAAACGATGTCGGTAGTATTCATAGCAGAAAAGCACAATTTTAACATCAAAGGTAAAGAAATTAAACCGAAATCCGTGGGTTGAATGTGGGGCAAATCCGTACATTTGTTTTCTGTATTTTATTTTTATTTATCCAATATTCTATTGAAAAACTTAGCAACGCAACTCGTTCACGGCACGGATAAACAACACGCAAATCAAGCTTCAGTTGTTTCTGACCTTGTTTTGTCAACCACTTTTGAACGAAACGAAATTGGTGATTTTGCTGATGGGCAGGATGTTTACACCCGTTCTTCCAACCCAAATCGCCGGGAGTTAGAGAGCAAGTTGGCTCTTTTAGAAAACGGGACTTCGGCGTTTGCGTTTGCTTCGGGTCAGGCGGCAACTTTGGGCATTTTTCACGCTCTCGGCGGTAAACACGTCATCATTCCTGATGATATGTATTACAACGGTAGAAACCTGTTGGAGCAATGTTTCAAGCACCGAGAGTTGACTTATTCTGTGGTTGATATGACCGATTTATCAGCCGTCGAAGCAGCAATAAAACCCGAAACTTCGCTGATTTGGATTGAAACGCCTTCAAATCCACTTTTGAAATTCACGGATATTTCGGCGGTGGTTTCCATCGCAAAAAAACATAATGTACTCACCGCTTGTGATAATACGTGGGCAACGCCGTACCACATTCAGCCTTTTCGGTTTGGCGTAGATATTATCATGCACTCAACTACCAAGTATTTGGGTGGGCATTCTGATATATTGGGCGGCTGCGTAATTTTGAACGAGCCAACGGAGCAAATGAAGCAGTCAATTGCTGATTTTCAGAAATACGGCGGCGGTGTTCCTTCGCCGTTTGATTGTTGGTTGCTCAACCGCAGCCTCGCTACTTTTTTGTTGAGAATGCCCGTTCACGCTTCCAACGCAATGAAATTGGCGTTATTTCTGGAAAGTCATGAAATGGTAGAACAGGTAAATTACCCAGGACTGGAAAGCAATATTTACCACAAAGTTGCTAAAAAACACATGCAAAACGGCTTTGGCGGAATGATGTCTGTTCTTTTAAAAATGGAAGAAAGTGACCTAAAAAAACGAGCTTCTGACATGAAGTATTTCAAACACGCCACGAGTTTGGGCGGTGTGGAAAGTTTGGTAGAACACCGCCGTTCGGTGGAAGGAAATAACCCGACAAGTCCGGCTAATTTATTACGAATTTCGGTTGGTATTGAGGATAGTCACGATTTGATTGATGATTTTGAGCAATTTTTAACACGATAATTCATTTTTTATCGTTTATTTCGCAGAAACTTAACAGAATAATAATTAGCACTTCATGAAGCATTTTTTTATTGGGGCGTTTGCCCTTTTTGCGTTTTCAAACCTGAACGCACAAGAATTAAAAACAAAGCCAAACTGGTTTAACCTCGATTACGAGAAAGATGGAATCAGAGGCATGGGAGTGGAGAGAGCCTACGAAGAGCTTTTGAAAGGAAAAACTTCGCAGCGGGTAATTGTTGGCGTGATTGACTCGGGAGTTGACGTAAATCACGAAGATTTAAAAGCAAATATTTGGGTAAATAAAGGCGAAATTCCAAACAACGGAATTGACGATGATAAAAACGGCTTTATTGATGACATCAACGGGTGGGATTTTCTTGGTGCCGCCGATGGGCGTGACATCAAAGACGAACAACTTGAGTCAACCCGTTTACTGAAAAAATACGAAGCGATGTTTGGTGAAAAACCGAGCAAAAGAACGCTCAAAAAATTCAAGACGGAATACAACGATTACATCTCCATCAAAAAACAGCGTGATGCTCAGCTAAAAGAGGCAAATCAATATTTGCCGATGTACCAAAACCTTTACGATAATTTTGTGGCTTCTTCAGGAATCTTGAAAGGTTTTCTGAAAACTGACGAACTCACAAATGAGGCGGTAACTAATATCGATGAAGCCGAAGCTGACCGCGACGTGCGGAAAGCGAAGCAATTTTACCTGCAAATGGTGCAAATGGGGGCAACCGAAGCCGATATCAAAGATGGCGTGGAGCATTTTGAAGGAATGACGAAATACAGCTATAACCTTGATTATTCGCCCCGAGATATTATTGGTGACGATCTTACGAAACTTGAATACGGTAAATACGGAAACAACGAAGTAACCGGACCAGATGCGAAACACGGAACGCACGTTGCCGGAATTATTGGTGCAGTACGCAGTAATGATTTAGGAATGAAAGGCGTAGCCGATAACGTAGAAATTATGGTGGTTCGTGCCGTGCCAAACGGCGACGAGCGGGATAAAGACGTGGCTAACGCTATTCGGTACGCAGTGGATAACGGTGCAAAAATTATTAATATGAGCTTTGGTAAAAGCCGCTCGCCCGAAAAAGAATGGGTGGACGAAGCCATCAAATACGCTCTCGAAAAAGACGTGTTGCTTGTTGCCGCCTCAGGAAACGACAATGATGACGTGGATTTGCACGTGCATTTTCCGTCAAAGTTTTTGAACGGCGGGAAAGAAGCCGAAAATTTCATTTCTGTGGGAGCAATGAATTTTGAAGACGGTACAAATATGGTTGCCGATTTTAGCAATTTTGGAAAGAAAACCGTAGATGTTTTTGCTCCGGGAATAGCGATTTACTCGACCGTTCCTGATTCAAAATATCAGGAGTTGCAAGGAACAAGCATGGCGTCGCCGGCGGTTGCGGGAGTTGCGGCTATGCTGAAATCTTACTTCCCGACGCTTACCGCTACGCAGTTAAAAGCGGTAATTTCGAGCTCGGTCACGAAGTTAGGTGATTCAGAAATCAAAAAGCCGGGCAGCGATGACATCATCAAATTCGGTGATTTATCAAATACTGGTGGAGTTGTAAACGCCTACGAAGCTGTAAAAGCGGCAATGCAATTAACATCAAAGCAATAAAGTAACTTATGCTATTTTCAGAACGCCAGTAATCTCGATGATTACTGGCTTTTTTGTTTGCAAAATTTCGACCGGAATTTGGCTCATCTTCGTTTTAACAGCCCGTTAACAGAAAAGCGATTAACTTTGCGGGTTGCTTTTGCATCTATAAAGAAAACAAACACAAAATGAATATGAAATCCAACGTACTA
>JANQUM010000117.1 GCA_030731175.1 Spirosomataceae bacterium | reverse complement strand
CCTTGGAAACGGCTATCCTGAACGTTCCTCAAATTGTGGTTTTCGAAACTTCATGGCTAACCTATGCAATTGCACGATTTTTCATAAAAGTTAAGTATATTTCGTTGGTAAATTTAATTGCTGATGATCATGTGGTAGAAGAGCTCATCCAGAAGGATTTTAACGTAAATCAATTATCTTTGTCTTTAAATTCATTGATAAATGAACGAGAAACTATCCTCCAAAAGTACCAATTAATCAAAGAAAAAATTGGCACTAAAAATGCTTCCAAAGAGGTTGCAAATCAGATAATACTTGAACTTAGTAAATTAACGCACAAATGAAAAGAGCCGCCTGTTTATTCATATTATTAGCCGCATTCGCCTGTAACAAAGAAGATGCCGCACCTAAATCAAATTTGGAGCTCTTGACAAATAATTCTGAAAAGTCGTGGAAACTCCAAGAAGGCTTTATTCAATTACAGCAATCATCGCAGTTAAGTATTATTGGCTCGAGACCCACGTGCGAAACGGACAACTTGCTTGTTTTGAGAAGCGATAATACGTACGATTTGACAGAGGGAGCAACGAAGTGTAACGTAACCGACCCGAACGAAATAGTTAAAGGTGCAAATTGGAATATTTCAGCTGATGGTAAAACGCTTTCTGTTGATCGCTTTGTATTTACTATTTTTGAAATCAATAATGCCGTCTTTAACATCACTGAAATAACCGATACAAGTTTTAGCGGCGAAACGCAGGTGGAATTCTTAGGTTCGACCTACACAGGGACTGTCAAATTCGCCGCTCAAAATTGAACAAAACTATAAATACGACCTCAACGAACATTAGAGCAGTAGGTTTTGTTAGAACAAGAAGACTTACAAATTTTTAAAAAATAACGCATGAGTACCGAAATGGAATTATTGGAAGAAATCACCTCTTCTGATTACAAATACGGATTTTATACTGACATTGAAGCAGACGAAGCCCCAATGGGACTTGACGAAGATATAATTAGGTTTATTTCTGCCAAAAAGAATGAACCCGAATGGATGCTGAAATACAGATTGGATGCATTTGCTATCTGGCAAGAAATGTCCGAGCCAAAGTGGCCTAATGTTCATTACAAACCAGTTGATTTTCAGGCAATTAAATACTACTCTGCACCTAAGCAACAGAAAGTAATTGACAGCTTAGATGATGTAGATCCGGAGTTGCGGAGAACATTTGAACGATTAGGTATTTCTTTGAAAGAGCAAGAAAGATTATCTGGCGTTGCGGTTGATGCTGTTATTGACTCGGTATCTGTTGCAACAACTTTTAGAGCAAAATTAAAAGAAATTGGAATTATCTTCTGCTCCATGTCAGAGGCGATACAAGAATACCCTGAACTTGTAAAAAAATATTTAGGGTCTGTTGTGCCGGTTAAAGATAATTTCTACGCTGCTCTTAATGCTGCTGTTTTTACTGATGGTTCATTCTGCTATATTCCGAAAGGAACTCGCTCGCCGATGGAACTTTCTACGTATTTCAGAATAAACGCTGCCGGTACGGGTCAGTTTGAGCGTACGTTAATTGTTGCGGATGAAGGTTCTTACGTTAGCTACTTAGAAGGTTGCACAGCTCCGATGCGGGATGAAAACCAACTTCACGCTGCTGTAGTAGAAATTTTTGCTCACGAAAATGCGGAAGTAAAATACTCCACGGTGCAAAAT
>JANQUM010000116.1 GCA_030731175.1 Spirosomataceae bacterium | reverse complement strand
TTCTGTTAAAAACAGAAGATAGAATTGATTTGAAATTTAGTTTGATTTTTGGTTTGTAAAATCACTGCAAAACAAAACGAGGGTTAAATGCTTTTGAAAAATCAGGAAAATGCAATACATTTCTCCAATTATAATTCTATATTTGGAGAAATGCACCAAAAGGAACGCGATTTCTCCAAATATAAACCAGTATGTTAGTAGGCCGGGATCAGGAAAAGAAAATAATAGACCGTCTCTTAAAATCTGACAAAGCGGAGTTTTTAACGGTTTTTGGCCGAAGGAGAGTCGGTAAAACCTTCCTCATTCGAGAACATCTATCAGAAAAAATCGTATTCGACTTTACGGGAGCTTTCGAAGCTGATACGAGTATTCAACTCTATAATTTTTACAGTCAGTTTCAACGATTAAAGCCCAATCAAGGAGATATATCGCCTCCAAAAAATTGGTCAGAAGCTTTCGATTTACTGACTGATTTTCTGTTGACATTCGCCAACGAATCTAAGAAAATAGTGGTTTTCATTGACGAATTGCCGTGGCTAGACCGTCCTCGTTCGGGCTTTATCACCGCCCTCGAATATTTCTGGAATCAGCACGGTTCTAAAATGAATCATCTGCTATTTATTACGTGCGGGTCGGCGGCTTCTTGGATTATCAAAAACTTGGTAAATGCAAAAGGTGGGCTATACAATCGGGTGACGCAACACATTGATTTAAAACCTTTTACCTTGGCAGAGGTAAAGCTTTTTTGCCAAGAAAATAACCTAAAGTTCACAGAAATTCAGATAATTCAATTGTATATGGCGTTGGGGGGAATCCCGTTCTACTGGCAAGCAGTTGAAAAAGGAAAAAGCGTCGAACAAGTCATTGATAGTCTTTGTTTTAAAACGGGAGGGCTGCTTACTGCGGAGTTCAAACCATTGTATCATTCGCTTTTCGGAAATGCTGAAAATCATATTGCGGTTGTAGAAGCACTGGCGAAGCACCCGTACGGACTCAACCGCACGCAACTCTTAAAAAGCTCGAATCTTCAGGATGGCGGGACGTTCAACCGTACCATTGAAAACCTGACAAACAGCGGCTTCATAAAAATGTTAGCCCCATTCGGGAAAAAGAGCAAAGGGGCAGTTTACCGGATTGTAGATTTTTTCAGCACTTTTTATCTAAAGTTTATTGCTGGAAATGTTTCTGATCGAACGAACGTTTGGCAAAACTTAGCGTCGAAATCGAATTACGCTGCTTGGAGTGGCTACGCCTTCGAAAATATATGTTTAACACATTTACCCGACATCCACCGTGCTTTGGGAATTAGCGGCGTTTTTACCAACGTGTCCTCTTGGCAATTCAAGGGCAACGATGAAGTTGGAGGAGCACAAGTAGATTTAGTTATTGACCGGAACGACGGAATTATTCATCTTTGTGAAGCTAAATTCACTAACAGCGAGTTTATAATTACGAAAGAATACAATGCGACTTTACGAAAGAAACGCACGATATTTCAACACATTACCAAAACTAAGAAAATGGTTGTTACTACGTTGATTACAACGTATCCAGCCTTTCAAAATAAATATTATAACGAAGAAGTCCATTCTGAAATAACAGCGGATGTTTTCTTCGATACGAAATAAATTCAGTCATAAATCAACCCATTCATCGTGGCATTACTCGAAAAAATAAAGCACCTCTCCGAACAAAAATCTGCCG
>JANQUM010000115.1:7235-8717 GCA_030731175.1 Spirosomataceae bacterium | reverse complement strand
TCGCCGCTACCGTGATTTGAGCGTTATCGGTTTCACCGTTGGCTATTTAGTTGTGGGTGTGGAAGCCTACGTGGCCGCTCACCTCAAAAACTTTGACGTTTCGGATGATATTTCACTCCAAATAAAACCAATGGTACAACCAAACCTCGCCTTCGGGACAGCATTTGGTGCAACGTTACAATTAAACTTTAAATGAACTCCCAAAAGCTAACGGCTAATGGCTGACAGCTAAAAGCTACAAAATGAAAATAGCACTACTTGGATACGGAAAAATGGGTCGGGTAATTGAGCAAATTGCCCTTGACCGTGGTCACGAAATTGTGGCTCGCATTGACTTACTAAACAAAGACGAACGGGCAAAAATTACGCCCGAAACCGCTGATGCGGTAATTGAGTTCAGTTCGCCGCATTCGGCGTACGAAAACCTGAAATATTGCATGGAAAATGGCTTGAAAACTGTTTCGGGAACTACGGGATGGCTAGAGCATCGCTCCGAAATTGAAGCCCTTTGCCACGAAAACAACGCCGCTTTTTTCTACGCTTCAAATTTCAGTATTGGCGTAAATTTGTTTTTCAAACTGAACAAACAACTTGCCAAATTAATGAGTAACCAAGCTGATTACGAGTTAGTTACCTACGAAATTCACCATACCGAAAAGAAAGATTCTCCAAGCGGCACGGCGATAACACTTGCCGAAGGGATTATGCAAGAGAATACTTCAAAAACAAAGTGGATAAATAACGAATTACCCACAGAAGCAAGCGAAGTGCCGATTTGGTCCTCCCGTGAAGGAAAAGTACCCGGAACGCATACCATCAAGTACATTTCGGACGTTGATACCATCGAAATGACGCACACGGCTCACAGTCGGCAGGGTTTTGCGTTGGGTGCGGTCATCGCCGCCGAATGGCTCGCCGATAAAACAGGCGTCAGAACAATGGATGAAATGTTGAGCGAATGACGTTCTTCGCAGAAATTCGCTCAAAAGAAATATAACGTAGAGATTTTGCGTAATTTTGCACGTTTTTAGAGTTTTCAGGAAATAAGTAGCTGATTTAAAGCATTATAAAGATTCAAATTTGCTCATTACAACATTATTCACGAAGTATTAAAATGGTAGAAAACAACACGAACGAAGTAAAAACGAAGAAGAAAAAAGGCCCAATCAGAGAATGGTTTGACTCCGTACTTTTTGCCGTAGTAGCCGCCACGCTTATCCGTTGGCTGTTTTTTGAAGCATATACTATCCCAACGGGTTCAATGGAACGCAGTTTGTTAGTAAACGATTTCCTGTTTGTTAGTAAATTACACTACGGTTCCCGCGTACCAATTACGCCCCTTCAAGTGCCATTGACACACCAAAAGATTTGGTTTACAGACGCCGCTTCTTACTCAGATGCGATTCAACTTCCGTACTTCCGTCTGCCCGGCTTTACATCCATTAAAAATAACGACGTAGTTGTTTTCAATTATCCGGGAGA
>JANQUM010000115.1:0-7135 GCA_030731175.1 Spirosomataceae bacterium | reverse complement strand
GCAAATATCAAAACGCTTGATTTTATCTCGAACGTTTCGTTGGAAATAATCCCGAAAGACGATAGCCTCACACCGTACCGCACATTCCCGTACAGCTACGAAATGTTACCGTGGAACCGGGATAATTTCGGACCGTTAGTTGTGCCAAAAGAAGGAATGACCGTTGAGTTAGATGCTAAAAATACGGCTCTTTATCGAGGAATTATCACTACGTTTGACCACAACGAAAACGCCGAATATAAAGACGGCAAACTCTTTCTTGACGGAAAGCAAATCACAAGTTATACCTTCAAGCAGAATTACTATTTCATGATGGGAGATAACCGCTACGAATCAGACGATTCACGTTTTTGGGGTTTTGTACCGGAAGATCACGTAGTAGGAAAAGCGGCGTTTATCTGGATGTCAATTGACAGCGAAGGCACTTTCTTGAATAAAATCCGTTGGAACAGGTTGTTCAGCGGAATAAAGTAAATTTTATCCTGAGAGTCGAGATGAGAGATTTGAGATTCTCGAAATACACTACAACTAAATATTCAAAAAAGGTCGCTGTTTTCCAACGGCGACCTTTTTTATGCTTAAAGTATCACTTTCAATTCAACTAAATCCCTTCACGTTTTCACCATTCAATCGGTTCTAACCCTTTGGCTTTCAGGTAGTTATTTGCTTGACTGAAATGCTTATTGCCAAACCAACCACCAAAGTTTGCCGATAACGGCGACGGGTGTTTTGATTTCAACACAAAATGCCGTTCGGCGTTGATGACTTTGCCTTTATCTTGGGCGTATTTGCCCCAAAGCATAAAAACTACGTTATCCTTTTTATTATTTATCGTTCGGATAACTTCGTCTGTAAATTTTTCCCAGCCTTGCTTTTGATGCGAACCCGCTTTTCCCGCCCGAACGGTGAGCGTTGAGTTTAGTAATAAAACGCCTTGTTCCGCCCACTTTTCGAGATTACCCGAAGTGGGCATTGGTTTCTGAACGTCGTCTCGCAATTCCTTGAAAACATTCAGTAAAGAAGGCGGCATTGGCACGCCGTCGTTTACAGAAAAGCACAGCCCGTGGGCTTGTCCGGGATTGTGGTAAGGATCTTGCCCCAAAATAACCACCCGCGTATTTTCAAAACTGCATTTGTCAAACGCATTGAAAATCTGCTTCCCAGGCGGGTAACAAGCGTGATTTTTGTATTCGTCTTTTACGAAATCAATTAGTGTATTAAAGTAAGGCTTGTTAAACTCTGTTGCCAAAAGTTCTTTCCAATCTGTTGCTATTTGTACGTCTGCCATGTGTGGGTATTTTTGCAAAATCAATAAAAACAACGTGCCACGTCACCGAATTGTTCGGTGTTAATCTTGGGCGTAAACGTAAAAACGGTTAAAGAAATCGTCGATTTTTTGATTGATTTTAAGCAAAACCGGAACAATATTTCTTTCCGCAAAACCTAACTCCTGAACGGCAATACCGTACGCAGGAACAACGGGAAGTAGCTTTGACCTTCGCAAATCAGCGTAATTACTGGTAATCAATTCTGCATTTTTTTGCATTGTTCGTTTGCCAAAGGTCCATTTTCCAACATTCACACCGATGTTTTTCAGTACGTGTGTGTTCTCAAAAAGTATTGGGGCAAATTCGAGGCAAAGGCGATCGGTATTCATGCCTTTACACGGGTCAAAGAAACCTTTGTAACGCGTATGATTTTGCCACCACGCCAGCCATTTTTCGGTAGTTTCGGAAGCGTTGAAACCGATACATCCGTTATGAAAAATGCCAAAATTTAACGCATCATTTTCTTTCGGGTGCTGATTAAGAGATTGAATTTGCGGTACAACAAAAGCATTGTATTGAGCCAACGTTTCAGAAAAAATAGTAGTTTTTTGATGAAAAACCGTTGGGCAGTCTAAGTAAACTACTTGCTTATTTTCTTTCAGTAAATACCTGAATATAAATGGTTTGCAATTATTTTTCAGTTCATTCCAATTATAGCGGTTGCTTAATTCCGTTAAGATTTCGCTGTCAATATTCTTCATCGATAATAACTCGTACTCGCAAATGAAGCTTGCCGGAATACTCGCTTTGTCGTCAATCAAAACAACCACAAAATCAGCTTTATGGTGGAATTTTTTCAAACTCCCAAATAAGCGATTTGCGTAGGGCAAATCTCTGACGTAACAAGTGGTGAAATACAATAATTTATTCATTCAACTATTCTTCTTAGTCGTTAGTAACGCCGCCTCAATTCTGTCCGTAGCCGCTTCGAGCGTCCAGTTTTGTTGGATATTTTGAAGTGCGGTACGTCCCATTTCGGCTTGACGTTCGGGATTATCAATTAAAAATTCAATTTTTTGAGCCAAGTGCCTTGCGTCTGGCATACAAAGAAACCCGTTTTGTCCGTCTATAATCGTTTCCCGAACTCCGCCCTGAGCCACCGCCACAACCGGCGTTTGGCAAGCGTTTGCTTCCAGCGGAGCTAACCCAAAAGGCTCTAATCGGGAGGTGTAAATCATGCAAATGGCGTTAGAAAGCAAAGCAACTAATGCTTCGTCAGAAACCATTTCTTTTACTTCAAAACGTACATTTTTCTCCTCGGCAAGTTGAACGACTTCCTTATACAATGCTTCATCCTTCATGTTAGAAACCCAAATGAGCGTTGGGCGTTTGGCTTCCGCTATTTCACTAACGGCTTGAACGGCAAGCAGTGGGTTTTTATTGAAAAAAATATTTCCTAAACCAATTACGTAATTTTCGGTTGAGGTTTCTTTCACCGGATAAAATGTTTTGACGTCTATGCCGAGGTAACAAACTTCACCGGCTATATTGTACGCTCTTGCACAACTTTCGGACGAAAAAATGGAGTTTACCAACAGTTTATCAACCGCTTCAATGTTCAACCTTTCTTCTCTGAGCTGCACTCGCATGCGGCGTTCGTACCAAAAATCTTCAAAAAACGGTATCCAATAACTTCGGCGTAACCATTGGATTTCGGTGGCTCCTGGCGGATACCAAGGGGTATAAGGTAAGGCTTCGTAAAAATATCTAAAGGGCTCACCGTGATATAAAACCGTCGGGATTTTAGCGTAACGGCTAATAAACGGGGCTGCGTAAAGCCAGCAATTTCCGAGAAAAAGAACATCAAAGTTTCCGGCATTTATCTCGTCTGCACAAGCCTTACAATGGGCTTCCATTGATTTAATATTTCTATCTTTTTGGAAGAAAAAAGAGTTGACATTTTCCCAAAAAGTAGGCTTTACGTTTGCAGCAAGCGGAACTTCGTGTAAAATAACGCTTTTAGGGAGTTGCATAAAACCACCCGAAGTTGGATTATGCGACCATATTTCAACTTCGTGACCTCTGGAAAGAAGCCCCAGTAAGTGGTTATTTAAGGCTCTTGCTCCGCCCCCACTCGGCAAATTATGCCAGACTGCTATTTTCATAAACCCCCTCCCCCTCCTAACCTTCCCCCTGACGGGGCAAGAGTTTGTTGCTTTGTAAGCATCGTTATTAATTTTTCAAACGGATACTTGAATATTTTTCTAATTCGCAGGAAGCGGTACATTTTCCGTGGTTTGATGTAAAAGCATGGAATGGTTTGCCAATATTCCTGGTGATTTTTGAGTAACGATTTTTTGTAAATTTCGAATAACGACGCAATGTCTGGGCGTTCGTTAAATTGAATTCTATCCTGATATTTAGAAACAATTTCTGGTTTAAACGGGCTGTAACCGCTGTAATGAAAAAAGTGTAAATCAAACGTTTTATTGATTCGCCACGTACCGTTTTCATTTGAGCAAGTACGTTCGTGGAGATTCCAGTAAGCTACGTTATAACCTAAATCATAGTCGATATGGACGTTTTTGAAGAAAATAGGAACGAGGTCAATCCAGTGTTGATCTGTGAAGAGCCCGTCACATAAATCAATTTTTGCTCCGTACTTGAGTTTTTCCATCCACCATTCTACAAACCGAATGCTTTCGTCTGAACGCCCTACACCGATAAAACCCAAATTGTAAACTCCAGTTTTTACCAAATCGCTTTCCGATTGCCATTTATTGTCATTGTATGGCGTAGTAATATGCGGTGTAAGTACAATATTGTGCTGACGTAGGTTTGTTTTCAGCTCGGATAAGTCATCGTAAATAATAATATCGGGATCGAAGTATATGACGGCTTCTGCAGCTGCATAAGTATCAAAAAAATACTTCATATAATATGGTTTCACGGCAGTATTTAACTCCGTGATGTCGTAGCGATTGCACATTCCCGCAAAATCTTCGATGTTTATCCGGTGAACTTCCAATAGATCAAACGGAGGAATTATGCTTTCGTCGAGGTCTTTATCATCCAGTTTATCCACCACACCAATCACGAATTTTATATCGGGATTCAGGCGTTGCAGCGATTCACCGAGCGTATGGGCCTGGGCGAAATAATTAACCGAACAAAGCGTGTAAGCTATAATCATAAAATAAAGCGGCGGATGCTGAAAATCAGAATCGCAAAAATAGGGATTATTTTTCGGGGAGGAAGGTTAAAAGACAATACGTCAAGCTGGAATGTTGTGAATGTAGGCTTTCGGCGGTCGGGAGACCGTTTGTCACTCCTACTTAGGTGAAACCTAAGCAGAGCAAGGTTTAGTAGTCAATGATAGTTTATAACTCATTCAAAAACTCGTCAGCAGTTTTCAATTTTATTTTTCCCGCCTTAGCCAAATTCACCTCTCTGACAGCCCCCTTAATTTCAGCAATAAGTTGTTCTTTAGTTGGCTCGTGATAGTCTTCTTCCTCGTTTGGTTGAATTAACTCTACAATTTTGGAGCGTTCGCTCGAAGAAAATTTCAATTCATTTATCGTCGCTTCCATATCATTTGATTTTAAATCTGTTCAAATTTAGGCAAATTTTGTTCAAATCTTTAACCTGTCATCTCAACCAATAACTCCTCAATTTTCTTTACTGAGTTTTCAAAGTTATAAATTTCCAGCACTTTCTGTTTTGCCGTTTGTCCGAGCGTTTTGGCTTCATCGGGGTTTTGTTGCCAATGCAATAGTTTTTCCGCCATTTTGTAAACGTCCAAATACGGAATCACAGCTCCGGCGTCTGCTTCCACAAATTCGCCGCAACCGCCCGTTTTATCAAATCCTAAAATTGGTTTTCCGGCTAACGCGGCTTCAAGCATTACGAGCGGAAACGGGTCTTCTCTCGAGGGCAATAAAAACACGTCTGAACTACCAATTATTTCAACCGCTTGTGGCGTTGGTTCGAGCAAAATAACGTCTTCATACAGCCCCATTTTTTTGAGGTCATAAACGGTTTTTTCGTACAAATCTCCTTCGTGCTTTACGCCAATCCAAACAAAACGAATGTTACGCTCAGCAGTTTTTTGATTGACTAAATTAGCAACCTGAATAAATAAATCAAGCCCTTTTCGCCATTCGGCATTTCCACAACCAGTCACCACGAAATCTGAAGGAGTAAGACCGAGTTTTGTACGAATTCCCCCCGAAATCAACTTCGACAATTTATGATTAACTGACTGATTATCAACAAATGAGTGAACGGTTACTACTTGATCAAAAGAAACGCTGTGGTTTTCAATCAGGTTTTCACCAACGGCGTTTGAGCAAGCGATTATTTTGTCAGATAGCTTAAAAAGTTGTTCTCTTTCTTCAAATTTTGAATAGAGCTGAATAGAGAATTCAAGCTCGTGGATGTGTGAAACAATACGGATATTTAAAGCGTTTTTTAGTTCTTCAACCACACCCGCACAAGCAATCGTATTAACGTACGCCAAGGCAATATTTTCGCGGCGTAATCTATCGAAAAACTGCTCATTTTTACTTTTCCCTGAACCAAAAATAGCTGCGTACTTAGATGATTTTTCGTATGAATAATGATGCACTTTTGCCACTTCGGCGAAGTCTTTTTCTAAAATTCCGCCGCCAAGAAGTAGTAACGATAGCTCGTAACCCTGCTCTTTCAAATAAATCATGAGATTTAGCAAAAAAAGCTGGGCTCCTGCCCTATTTGCATCGTGACTGACGAACAAAAAATGTTTCATAACTGCTGTAGTGTTTCGTACCAATTTTGAATCTGATTTTCTTTATCAAACTCTAAAGCACGGCTGCGAAGTTTCTCTTTTGAAATGGTATATTCTCCAGATTCTATTTGTTTCATACTTATTGTCAAAGCTTCAACGCTGATTCCTTTGGTAACAATTCCCATATTTTCCTGCACAAATTCCAAACTACCACCCGAATCAAAGCTTACCAAGGGTTTTTGCAAATAGGCGGCTTCCAGCATCACGAGCGGAAATGGGTCTTCTCTTGAAATCAGTGCAAAACCATCAATCAGGTTGAGGTAATCGTAATAATCGCTTGATTTTGCGGCGATGTGCACAAAGTTCAGCTTTTTGTTTTTTACTACTTCCTTCACATAACTCCAAAGTCCGGTGTCAGCTTGTTTTCCAATCCAAACAAAGTAACTTGTCGGACTCATTTGGCTAACTATATCAGGAATCATATCGTAGCCTTTTCTGAGGCTCATACTGCCAGACATTCCCCAAAAGAACGCATTTTCTGGAATACCCGCAGAACGACGTAGTTCTGATCTGTTGGCGGTTAATTTAATCAGCGAGCTATCAATAAATGAATGTAATAACTTGGTATTTGTGTAGCCCATGCTTTCTATTCGCTTTTTGACCACTAAAGAGCAACAGATAATAGTGCGAGCGTTGGCAAACATTGGGTGAAACTCACTTGACCTTACCTCTTCAAAAACGGTGGGAAGCTCATGTACGTGCAGTACATATGGCACGTTTAATTTTATCGCTAACATGCACATATCACCCATCGCGATGGTATTTATGTACCAAAAGTCTGGTGAATGTTTTCTGTGAATTTCGATTACTTCCGTTATCTCAGGAATTTGCTTGTATATCTTGTTGTATATCCCTTCGTAAACGGAGTTTAAAAAGTTTTTTTCTCGTTTGTAACTGTACGTAAAATCAGCGGGACTTTGGTTCCCCAATAGCTCACCGTTCCGCTTAGAATACACGATAGATTTGTGTTCGGTCTTTTCTAAAAATTTCAGATAATACCAAAGCATCATTTCCGAACCCGTACGCCCCCCAAAAGGAGTTA
>JANQUM010000114.1 GCA_030731175.1 Spirosomataceae bacterium | reverse complement strand
TAAACGATGATTTCTCAAACACCGACATCGTTTTTGTGGTGGGTGCAAACGACGTCGTAAATCCCGCGGCTCGTACAAATCCGCAAAGCCCGATTTTCGGAATGCCCATCTTAAACGCCGACAAAGCCCGCACCGTGATTGTAAGTAAACGCAGCATGGGAAAAGGCTACGCCGGCATCGAAAACGAACTATTTGGCTACCCAAATTGCCTGATGCTGTTCGGCGATGCAAAACAGACAATTACAAAAGTAGTTAGTGAGATGAAAGAAATGTAGTGAAGTCCTCACACTTGCGTAAAGACATCTTCTTCTTCGTGGGCTTGCACTTTTAGTACGTTTCCCAAAACGAGCAGAATCAACGTGCGTGAAGCGGAACGTTTCGGAATTTTAGCAACCTCCGAAAACGTCGAAACGGTTATGTAACCATTGATATCGATGTACTCCATGAGTTGTTTTTCTTTGTCGCCAAACTGGAAACGGATGTTTTTCGCCTTTCGCCTGCCTTTCAGTATTTCGCGAATTTCGCGGCTTGCCTGCACCGATTTATCGGCCGCCCGAACGTACGCTTTTCGGGTTTCTGGGTTTCCATCAAGGTCAACGTAGTACGGTTTTGTATCGCCGGCTTTTATGTCAAAAAGCAAAACTTCTTTTTCGCCTTCGGTACGGATGCGTTCTATTTCGTATTCAATGGCGGGATGAATGTGCTTAGCAATATATTTCTGCAAAACGTATTCATCTTCGTCGGCAAATTTAAGGCCTTTTACTTCTCGGTCGTCGCTGACACCAATCAGGAGTTTTCCACCATCAGCGTTGGCAAAAGCCACCACTTCCCGAATAATTTTTTCGGGATGGTTTGTCTTGAGTTTAAATTCCATTCGCTGCCCCTCGCCTTGTTTGACCATCAATTTTAAATCTTTGAGGGTCATTTTTGAAAGGCGGGGAAGTTTGTATTCCAAAATCATTTCTCGAATGATACGGTTTGTGAAAGCATTTTATTACTGAAAAAACGCACGAAAGGACATTTTCGTTTAACTTGCCTTTCTAAATTTAAAGACACCAACCACATGTATTTGTTTCGTAAACTCTTATTTGTTAGCAGCATGATAACCACATTCAGCCTCGCCGCCCAAGAAAAAACCATCGGTAAAATTACCGCAATTGACCCATTGTTCAACGACTTAATTTCGCCAAATACCGCAATTCAGGTTTTAGGCGAAGGCTTCGATTGGTCGGAAGGTCCTGTTTGGGTTAAAGACGGAAATTTCCTGCTCTTTTCTGACGTTCCCAAAAATACGATTTACAAATATAAAGAAGGCGAAAAAATCAGTGTTTTTCTACAACCTTCGGGCTACACCGGAATTTTGCCTTACAGTAAAGAGCCTGGTAGTAACGGTTTGACAATCAGCACCGATGGGCAATTAATTGCCTGCGAACACGGCGACCGCCGCATTTCTAAAATGCCTTTCTCAAAGGGGGGAAAAGTTACGCTTGCCGATAATTACGACGGAAAACGCTTCAACAGCCCCAATGATGTAGTTCAGCATTCGTCGGGTGCAGTTTATTTCACCGATCCGCCTTACGGTTTGCCAGATTACATAAAAGATAAAACCCGCGAAATTGATATGTTCGGCGTTTACAGGATCGGAACTGACGGAACGGTAACGGCGGTAATTGAAAACTTAGAACGACCGAACGGCTTGGCTTTTTCTCCCGACGAATCAATTTTGTACGTTGCTCAATCTGACCCGAATGCGGCATACATCATGGCGTACGACGTAAACGTGGACGGCAGCTTGCGAAACGCCCGCATTTTTTACGACGCAACGCCCGAACACAAAAAAGGCAATCTAAAAGGCCTGCCCGACGGCTTGAAAGTTGATAACAAAGGAAATATATTCTCAACCGGACCAGGTGGTGTTATGGTTATTTCAAAAGCGGGAAAATTACTCGGCAGAATTGAAACCGGACAAGCCACCGCAAACTGTGCGTGGGGCGATAACGGCTCAGTACTTTACATGACCGCCGACGCTTACTTGCTCAGAATTCAGACAAAAACTAAAGGTGCCGGATGGTAATCCGTTCATAAATGGCACAAATCTTGCAGAATGCCATATAATCAATACTATTAAATCTTTGTTAATGAACATGAAGTCGCTATTTTTGCGGCTCGTTTTTCTAAAAATGCGTTTTTTTACACTAATTATTATATACTTTTAAATGGCACTTATTAATAAAATCAGAGAGCGTTCGGGTCTTGCAGTTGGCGTGTTGGCAGTAGCTCTCATCGCCTTTATCGTGGGTGGAGATTTGATGTCGTCCGCTCAAGGTGGCGGCGGATTATTCGGCGGCGATAACAAAGTTGGCGAAATAGCCGGAACGGGCATTGACTACCAACAATTCATGGAGAAAGTCGAAGTGGCTCGTGTAAACTACGAAAACCAAAGCGGCAGAACTGCAAATCAGCAAGAGATTCAGCAATTACGGGATCAGGTTTGGGAAGAGCTAATTTTCAATACGGCTTTCACCGAAGAATTTGAGGACTTAGGATTGACAGTAACACCCGAAGAACTGAAAGAAATGGTGCAGGGAACAACCAACCTACACCCATACGTGCGTCAGCAATTTACGGATCAGCAAACCGGACAGTACGACCGTCAGCGTCACATGGAGTTTATCACAGCCGTTGCAAACAATCAACTTCCTGAAGCACAAAAAATTGCTTGGGATGATTTCAAAAAGCAGTTAGTGCAATTTCGCATTCGCGAGAAATACGAAAACTTACTAACGGGCTCAAGCTACATCACAAAAGCAGAAGCAAAACGTGAGTACGTTTCTCAAACCATGAAAGCAGACGCAGAATACCTTTACGTTCCGTTTTACAGCGTAAATGATTCTACAATCAAAGTTACTGACGGCGAACTTTCTTCGTACCTCAGCAGCCACAAAGACGAATTTACGGGCTACAATAGCCGGACGTTTGATTACGTTGTTTTCCAGATAGAATCATCAAAAGAAGATAGTATCTCAATGATGAGCGATTTGCGTGAATACGCCAAAGGACTTGCGAAGGCTCCAAACCCGCAAGCGTACGCATCAGCAAATTCTGATATTCGCTACAATAACCTTCGCGGTGCTTCCGAGCTGCCAGCAGAAGTTGTTTCCGCACTTGATAACGGTATTGAAGGTCAGATAGTTGGGCCTTTTAAAGAAGGACAAGCGTACAGCATTTACAAATTCCAAGGTCGTAAGATGGATAAGGACAGCGTTCGGGCGAGCCATATTTTGGTTGCCGACAAAACCCTTGCCGACAATTTACTTGCTCAAGTAAAAGCGGGTGGAAATTTTGCTGCTTTAGCTGCCGCAAATAGCACCGATCCGGGCTCAAAAGATAAGGGCGGAGATTTGGGTTATTTTGGTCGTGGTGCAATGGTTGCCCCTTTTGACGCCGCTGCATTTAGCAATGATGGTTTAGTACCTGACTTGGTGCAGTCTCAGTTTGGCTACCATATCATAAAAGTTACAGGTTCAAAATCTGCCAACAAATATGATGTGGCAACAATCAGCCGCGTACTAACGCCGAGCGAAGCAACCCGCAACGAGGTTTACCAAAAAGCAGAGGCGGTTCGCACAAAAATCAAAAAAGCATCTGATTTGGCAGACGTAGCCAAGCAGGAAGGCTTAGTTGTTTTCACGGCAGATAAGGTGAACCCAACGGCTCAATCTTTCAACACAATTCAGGAAGGTCGTGAAATTGTACTTTGGAGCTATAACGACAAAACAAAAGTTAACAACGCTTCGGATCGCCTATTTGAAATCAACGACAGCTTCGTGGTTGCTGCTCTAAAAAGCAAAACCGACAAAGAAAATCCTGGCATAGAAGATTTCCGTGAGGAACTTGCTACAGCAGTTCGGAATGAGAAGAAAGCAGAAATTATCGCAGCTAAATTAAAGAATGCAAAAGGCGATTTCAATAGCATTGCGAAATCTTTCGGTGCTGGTGCATTGGTAGAAAGCGTAACAGATATTAACATGGCAACCGGAATGTTAAACAGTGCCGGAATTGACCCAATTGCAATCGGAAAAATATTTGGCCTACCAAAAGGAAAGCGTAGCGAAGTATTTACGGGCGAAAACGGCGTATTTATCGTAGAAGTTAAAAACCGCACAAACGCTCCTGAAATTGCAGATTACACGCAATACAAAGAGCAGTTAGGTCAGCGTTTCGGGTCGTATAACGCGAGCGTATTGGCAAACCAATTAATCAGAGAAAGAGCGAATATCGTAGATAGCCGCTACAAATTCTTTTGATAAAATTTAGCTAAAACAAAATTGAAAAGCACCGTAAGCAATTGCGGTGCTTTTTTGTGGAATGAACTCTGTACAGCCTTTGACTGTTTATTTTAAATATTTAGAGACTTAAAAAAATACAGACATGACAGGAACATTTGAAGACTTAATAAAATCAGACAAGCCCGTTTTAATAGATTTCCACGCCGAATGGTGCGGCCCTTGCAAGCAAATGGCACCCGCCTTACAGCAACTCGCCGATCAAATGGGCGACAGTGTAAAAATCATTAAAATTGACATTGATAAAAACCCAGCGTTACAGAAGAAATACAAGGTTTCGGGCGTACCAACAATTATGGTTTTTAAAGATGGTCAGCAGAAATTTCGTCAATCTGGAGCAATGATGCTTCCGCAATTGAAGAAAATTGTTGAGCCGTATCTGTAAGACATAACAAGAAGATAAACGATTTTAAGAAGCCTCGAAGTTGAAAAATTTCGGGGCTTTTTGTATTTTCGGCTCATGGAAACTCACAAAGGTGTTGCAACTTTTCACGCAAAAAGCACGTCAGAATGGCGGCGATGGTTAGAAAAGAACCATTCGCTTGAAAAAAAATTATGGTTAATTATTTATCACAAAGACAGCGAGACACCGAGCGTTTACTACGACGAAGCCGTGGACGAAGCCCTTTGTTTCGGTTGGATTGACAGCTCAATAAACAAACGGGACGGTGAAAGTTATTACCAGTATTTCGCCAAACGAAACCCGAAGAGCAATTGGAGCAGAGTAAATAAAGAAAAAATTGAACGGTTATTAAGCAAAAACCGCATCGCTCCGGCGGGTCTTGATATGATAAAAACCGCGAAGCAAACCGAAACCTGGACGGCCCTTGATGACGTAGAAAATCTGATTATTCCCGCAGATTTGAACGAAGCCTTTGACAAACTTACTGCTTCCAGCGAAAACTTTGAAGCATTTCCCCGCTCTGTAAAACGGGGAATCTTGGAATGGCTCTTCAACGCCAAACGAGCTGAAACCCGACAAAAAAGAATAAAGGAAATTTCAGAAATGGCTCAACGTAACGAGCGGGCAAATCAGTATCGCCCCTGAAAGCAGCAGTTTTTAAACCAAAAGCGTCATTCATCGGTAAGAATCCGTATTTTTGGCAACAATTTTAATTCCTGATAAAAGAATAACCGCTTTTAATTGCCCGCTAATTTCATGAAAAAATACATTAATTTCCGTTCGCTGTTACCGCATTTAATCGTCGTGGTTGGCTTCGCCGCTTTGTCGGTTGGTTATATGAGTCCGATTCTGAACGGAAAAGAAATCCGGCAATCTGACCCCCGCCAATTCTACGCAGCCCAATCAGAATTGCAAAAATTCACGGAAGAAACCGGTGAATGGACCGGCTGGACGAATAGTATCTTCGGCGGAATGCCGACGTATTTTATCGGTGGCGAATATACTAAAAGCATTTTTTACCAAATTCAGGAAATCCTTTACCGCCTGTTTACTCTACAAGGAACTTACATTTTCTTGTATTTACTCGGGGCCTACATTTTACTGATTTCGCTTCGGGCGGGGTTGTGGCCGAGCGTTTTGGGAGCAATTGCCTACGCTTTTTTCTCATACAATATTTTAATTATCGAAGCTGGACATTTGGCAAAAGTTTACGCCTTGGCGTTTGTGCCAATTATATTGGGCGGTATGGCAGTTGGCTTTCGGGGCAGGCCGTGGCTCGGAGCGGCTTTATTCAGTTTGGGCATTGGTTTAGAGCTAAACGCCAACCACTTCCAGATAACTTATTATTCCGCATTTATCATCGGTATTTACGGCATTTTTGAAATTGTTCGGGCGTTTCAAAATAACAAAATCCCGAAATTCGCCGTGGCGGTCGGGCTATTTTTACTACTTGGCGTTACCGCTGCATTGACCAATACTTCCCGCATCTGGACTTCCACCGATCACGCCAAAGAAACCAACCGCGGAGGTTCGGAATTGACAACCGCAACTGATGGAGTAACCGCAAAACCCGAAACCGGACTTGACCGTGATTACGCTTTTCAGTGGAGTTACGGCAAACTGGAATCTTTTACCTTATTAATTCCGAATTTTTCGGGCGGAGCGTCGGGCGGCGGAGCGTTAGATAATGATTCTGAAGTTTACAAAACCCTCACCCGAATTGGCGTAGATCAGGCAAACGCTTCGCAATTTACGCAAAGCCTACCTACTTACTGGGGCGACCAGACTTTTTCGGGCGGACCATCTTACGCCGGAGCGGTGCTTTGCTTTTTATTCGTTTTGGGTCTTTTCTTTGCAGATAAACGCTACCGATGGCCGTATTTGATTAGCGGTATTTTCTGCTTGACGATTGCGTGGGGTGGAAATTTCACGGTGCTGAATAACCTGTGGTTTGATTACCTCCCGATGTTTAACAAGTTCCGGTCGCTAAGTATGATTATGTCATTAACGCAACTTTGTTTTGTGGTGATTGCGGCATTGGGTCTGAAATTTATTTTTGAAAATAAACCCGCTTGGAACGACTTCAAAAAGCCCCTCGCTATCAGCGTTGGTGTTACAGCGGGGCTATCATTAATATTTGCCTTGATTCCATCAGTTTTTGACATGACAACCGCAAACGACGAAGCCTTGCGGGGAAGTTTAGCTCAGGCTTTTGGCGAAAACCAAACCGCCGCAAACGACGTTTACAATGCGTTATTAGAAGATCGAGCCTCGCTTCTACAAGCCGACGCGTGGCGAAGCATCATTTTTATTTTACTAACGGCGGGGCTGCTTTGGGCGTTCGTTACCGATAAATTGAAAAACGTCACTATTGTGGGCGGAATCTTGGTTTTCCTTACATTGGTTGACCTCTGGGCGGTAGATAAACGCTACCTAAACGCAGATGATTTTGTGCGGGCGGCTCGTTCGCGGGAAGCATTATTTACGATGACCACCGCCGATCAACAAATCCTGCAAGATAAAGACCCGCACTTTAGAGTGATTGATGTGGCTTCGGGCAATCCGTTTCAGAGTTCGCTTACTTCGTATTTTCACAAATCGGTGGGCGGTTATCATACTGTAAAACTTGCCCGTTACAACGAATTGATTGAAAATCAGATTTCAAAAAATAATATGCAGGTGTTGAATATGCTCAACACTAAATATTTCATTACGCAAGGCCCAGACGGGCAACCGCAGGCCCAGCAAAACCCGGCTGCTTTGGGCAACGCCTGGGCGGTTTCGGAAATCAAAATGGTGAACAATGCCAACGAAGAAATGGCGGCACTGGACTCACTAAACCCTGGCTCAACCGCCGTGGTAGATGTCCGTTTCGCTAATTTCCTCGAAAACGTAAAAGCATCGGGAGATTCGACCGCAAAAATTAGATTGACAGAATACAAACCCAATAAACTTACTTACGAATTCAATAGTCCGAATCAAGAAGTGGTGGTATTCTCAGAAAACTATTACAAAGGAAACGAAGACTGGATTTCGAGCATCGACGGAAAAGTAGCCCCGCATTTTAGGGCGGATTACGTGCTCCGCTCAATGGTTGTTCCGGCAGGAAAACACACCATCGAATTCGTCTTCAATCCAGTTACCGTTGAAAGCGGTCAAAAAGTAGATTTAGCGGCTTCAATAGCTTGGGTGCTACTTATTTTAGGGGCAATTTTTATGGATTTCCGACAGAAAAAAGAAGAAAATGCAGCATAAAGAACGCTGGAAACCAACCAAGTTTGTCATAAAAGATTCTGTGCTAAAAGCCTCCCGGGACGAGACACACGTTTCGGTTGCATCGCGGTTAATGGTGGATTGCATTGCGGCTTTTTACGAAACCATTTTACCAAAAAACGCTCACGGAAAACTACTTGATTTAGGCTGCGGGAACGTGCCGCTTTTTGAAAAATATCAATCGCTCGTTGAGGAAAATACGTGCGTGGATTGGGGAAATACTCTCCACAAAAACGAATATTTAGACCTCGAAGCTGACCTGAACGAGCCATTGCCGTTGGCGGATAATACATTCGATACCGTTATTTTATCTGATGTTTTGGAGCATATCCGCAGACCGGAGCAACTAATTCAGGAAATTAACCGTGTTTTAAAATCGGGCGGTACATTTATAATGAATGTCCCATTTTTCTACCATTTACACGAAGAGCCATTCGACTTTTTTAGATATACCAAACATGCGTTACGAAGTATGTCTGAAGAAAACGGTTTCGAGGTGGTTTATTTAGAGCCGCTTGGCGGTATTCCTGAAATATTAGCGGATATAATCGCCAAGTATTTTGTGGGTTTTCCGGTAATCGGAAAAAGTATTTCAAAGTTTGTGCAGTGGAAAGTCCGTGTTCTGAACAAAACCGCATTCGGCAAACGCATTTCAACCAAAACCGCCCAACGCTTTCCGTTAGCTTACGGAATGGTGGCAAAGAAAATTTAAA
>JANQUM010000113.1 GCA_030731175.1 Spirosomataceae bacterium | reverse complement strand
TTAGTGGTAAAAATTTCGATGGCGGCGGTGTCCGCTTTTTCTTTAGAAAGCTTCGCAAATTCGTTTTCAACGCTCGATGAAAGTAGGCGTTTAAAGGCATCTTCCAACGCATCGGCTACCTGATCTTTGCATTCGGGCATTCCTTGCAGGTAAATTCTATCGAGTGAATTTAACGCTCGCTCGTCGTCAATATCCATTTTCACTTTGAGAAAGCCCTCATTTTCTCCCCGCCGAATTGCCAATAATCTATGCGAAGGAATACGTTTTAATTCCTCTGAATAATCAAAATAGTCTTTAAATTTTTCGCCCTCTTGCTCTTTTCCCTTTTTAACTTTTGAGGTAACAATCGCCGTTTTTTCAAAAACATTCCGCACCACATTTCGGGCTTGAATGTCTTCATTTATCCATTCAGCAATAATATCCCGTGCACCTTGTAGTGCTTCTTCGGTTGAGTTTACGTCTTTATTCAGAAAACGTTTGGCGAGGTTCTGAACGTCCCGTTCTTTTTGCTCAAAAATAGTTTTAGCGAGCGGTTCTAAGCCTTTTTCGATAGCAATTGTCGCCCGGGTTTTACGCTTTTGTTTGTAAGGCAAATAAATATCTTCAAGCTCTGGAGTTAACAACGCCTGATTCAATTTTTTAAGTAAATCATCCGTCAATTTTCCTTGCTCGTCAATAGATTTTATGATGGCTTCGCGGCGTTTATCGGCTTCGGCAAGTTTCTCAAAGAGCGATTTTATATCGGCAAGTTGCACTTCGTCCAAACCTCCGGTTACTTCTTTTCGGTAACGAGCCACGAAGGGCAGCGTTGCCCCGTCTTTGAATAATTCAATGGTGTTTTTAACGCTTTGCTCGCTTACACCAACGGTTTTGCAGATGTATTGAAGTTGTTTTAGTATCATTTTTTTAGAGGGAAGGTTAAGAATTAATGGCAAATTACGGCTGACACCAACTTTCCATTTTAATCAAATAAGGTCATAAACAAAAAAATGACCCCCCAGATTGGGAAGTCATTTCAAAAAATTAGTTGCCTGATTATCAGTTGGATGTTAACGTATAGGTATTTACAGTTCCACCAGTTTTGGCGTAAGCCGTTCCTAAGATGACCATTTCAGAACCATCTTCGGCAATTGACTGAATGGTAAATTCTAAATTTCCACTCGAGCCCGTTGGTTGAGGTGAAAGGTTTGTCAATACCAAACGGGTATCACTTGGTACTTCATAGTTTCCGGCAAATGTTGTTCCTTCCACTTCAGTGAGGCGTACATTTGGGGCAGATGCCAGATTCAAGCTGTAAGTTGCGTAACCCGGGCTTGAGTTATTTGTGCCGCCTCGGCTATAAACAATCGTGCTACCGTGTTTCACGATACGAGCCGACCAAACTTTGGCTACCCGCTCCGATACGGGAGCAACACCGCCGCCACAACCTGAGATAAAAACAAGCGTTATTGACAACAACGAGATTAAAGATAATGCTTTCTTCATGAATATAAAAATTAATAGATTTCCTCTTCAACAGGTCAAATATACGCAATAATACTTACGATAATAAAACGGTAAAAGTAATTTTGCGGAGCAGATAGTAAAATAACGCACGAAGCCGCAAAATGTTCTTTGATGCAAATCAAATTTTACCACCATAGTTTTGAAAAAATACACAACACAGCAATTAGCCCTACGAAACGGGCAGGATAAAGACGAGATCTGGGTGGCTTTTCAGGGCGTAATCTATGACGTGACCGAGTCTCGACTTTGGCGAAACGGCAAGCATTACGAGCACTGGGCGGGACAAGACCTAACAGCAGAACTCGGAAAAGGGCCGCACACAGATTCGGTTTTTGAAAAATTTACTATCGTTGGAGAATTGGCAGAAACAGCTCTTTAACGTCCAATTGCTACGTTTTTCAGAATATTCTGAATTATATCGCGAGTTGTAACGCCGTCTGCTTCGGCTTCGTAATTAAGTAAAATTCGGTGATTGAAAACATCGGCAACAACGGCTTTAATATCTTCGGGAAGTACGTAATCACGTTCGTCAAAAAACGCCAATGCTTTTGCAGCGTTGTATAATGAAATACTTGCTCGTGGCGAAACGCCGTACTGAATATAATGTGCTTCTTCTTTCAACCCAAATTCAAGTGGATTTCGGGTGGCAAAAACCAGTTCGATGATGTACTTTTCGAGCATTTCAGAAATCGTTACCTGATTAATTTTGCTACGAATGGCGAAAATATCTTCTTTATCAATAACCTGCTGCGGCTCGTATTCATAATCCATGTTGGCGATTCTTCGTACCACTTCGAGTTCGCTATCGCGGTCAAGATAATTCACAAAAACCTTCATCATAAAACGGTCAATCTGAGCTTCGGGAAGCGGATAAGTTCCTTCTTGTTCTACAGGGTTTTGAGTTGCCATTACTAAAAATGGTTTATCCAATATATACGTCGTTTCTCCGATGGTAACTTGTTTTTCCGCCATTGATTCAAGCAGAGCAGATTGTACTTTAGCAGGTGCACGATTTACTTCGTCAGCTAAAATAACGTTAGCGAAAATAGGCCCTTTTTTCACCTCAAAATTACCCGACTTTTGGTTGTAAATCATCGTCCCGACTAAATCTGCGGGAAGTAAATCTGGCGTAAACTGGATGCGTTGAAAGCTCAGTCGCAACGCTTTTGCGAGGGCATTTATGGTTTTGGTTTTGGCAAGACCCGGAACGCCCTCAAGTAAAATATGACCACCTGTAAACAAGCCAATAAGTAAACGATTGACCAGATTTTCCTGGCCAATTACAATTTTGCTTACTTCAAAAAATATATCCCGGACTTTTTTATTTAGCTCCCTCGAATCTTCCATTGATTTTTCAAATTTATAAAAGCACGAAATTAGACATTATTTTCCCAACCTTTGGCGTGCTGCCACGATAAAACGCTCTTTTCCGTTTATATCTTTGATGATTTCTACATTTTCGAATCCGTAAGACTTCACGCATTCGGCGGTTTCTTTTCCGAGGTATTCGTTGATTTCAAAAAACAATTTACCGTTTTCAGCAAGGTTTTTTTGAGCGTATTCACAAATGGCTTCGTAGAAAATTAAGGGTCGTTCGTCGGCAACAAATAAGGCAAGATGCGGCTCAAAATCAAGGACATTAGCGTTCATTTGTGCCGCTTCAGCGTTTGTGACATACGGCGGATTACTCACGATTACATTAACGATTTGGTGAAAGTCAGGATTCAGAATATCCTGTTTCATAAATTGCACTTTCACACTGTTTAAAACCGCGTTCTTTTTCGCAATCTCTAACGCTGTTTCTGAAATATCAAACGCAAATACCTCAGCATTATTCATTTCGGCGGCGAGGGAAATCGCAATACAGCCGCTGCCCGTTCCGATGTCTAATATTGTTGCGTTCTGCGGCAACGCTTTATCGTTTAAAACGAGCTGAACCAACTCTTCAGTTTCGGGTCGGGGAATCAAAACTCCGGGCGAAACAGTAAATTTCCTGCCGAAAAACTCCGTTTCAGAAATGATGTATTGAATGGGTTCGCTAGTGTTTAGTCGCCGAATTATAATTTCCCAATCAACACTTTTTTCGATTATTTCTTTACCCAATAAAACGTCGGTTCTACTGACTCCTACGTAATGCTCGAGCAACCAATATACGATTGACTTTCGCTCGTTTACGTCTTCAATCGTTAGTTTTTCGAATAATTCGTTAAATAATTCTTTTGTGTTGACCATAAATAAAAAGTCCCTCTCAGCTTATGTGAGAAGGACGTTTTGTTGTTTTTATCAAAAAATTACAATTTACGAAGCCAGATATTTCTGTACTGCGTTTTGTTTCCGTGATCTTGCAGTGAAATTACGTCTTCACCGTGAGCTTCAGGGTAATTATGTAAGCCAATGTAATACGTGTTGCCATTTATTGTGGTATTATTTTGCACCACAACGCCATTATGCAACACCGTAATTCTTGCTGGAGCATCCAGTCTTCCGTCTGCTTTGAAACGAGGAGCAGTGTAAATTACATCGTAAGTATTCCAAGAAAGCGGGTCTTTCATAGCATTTACAAGCGGAGCGTGATCTTTGTAAATACTGCCTGCTTGCCCATTTCGGTAAGTGCGGTTATTGTATGAATCAAGAATTTGCAATTCGTAGCGGTTTTGAAAAAACACGCCGCTGTTTCCACGCCCTTGCCCGTTTCCTTCCACTACGTCTGGGGCACTAAATTCGAGGTGAAGCTGGCAATCGCCAAATTTCATTTTTGTCTGAATACCACCCGATTCCGGCACAACTTGCATGTAATCATTATCTATTATTTCCCACGGAGCAGCCTTATTCACATCTTTTTGGCTTACCCAATTAGACATTGTAGAGCCATCAAACAAGATAATTGCATCAGAAGGAGCATCGCCCAATTTCTTTGCTGGCGTAACCACCACAACTTCCGGCTCCCAAATTTCGGTCATTTCGGGCTTCATCGGCATCGGCGAAACTTCAGGCGGTGTGTTTGGGTACGCACCACGTTGTGCATTCACAGCACAGCTGCAAAGCGTAAAGCACAATAGCGGTATAGAATAAGAAAACAGTACTTTTTTCATGTGGTTAAAATTGGTTGAATATTTGTTTGTTCAAAAATACGAAAGAATTGGTTTGATTAAGGAAATCTCTGAAAAAATTCCGACACGCCGTGTTGCCCGCTCAGCATCATGAGTTTCTTTTCTTCTTCGGGTACTTTTCGCACCCTTGCACTCATTCCCAAATCATTTATGTAAACCGTGCGTTCAGAATCTCTTGCGTGCGGCGGGTGAATATTTCGCATAATTACAGACGAAAGTGCCGACATGTACGAGCCAAAATCGTTGATTTCAAATGGTGCTATCCCGCTTCGTTGATCTATTTCGTGGTCAATTTGCTCGCAGCGTTCCAATCTAAAACCGATGGTTTCTTCGTTGAAAATGCTGGTATTGCCTCCCCCGTTATCTGCTAAATACTTCGTACTGTCAAATACCTCAACGGGGTAATTCATCAATAATCCGCCGTCAACAAACAGACTGCACTTATCAGAAGGAGTTGGTTCGTCCACTACTTTCCCTTCGGGGCTTAACCATAACGCACGGTAATACAACGGAATTGACATGGAGATACGAACGGCATCCGCAACCCGCATATTTGGGTAAGTTTCGTGAGAAAAAACTTCCACCTGTTGACTTGATAAGTTTGCACCCGTTACGTACAAATCTCTAAAAGGGTAAGTTTTTGCCAATTGATGTAAATCAGCAAAAGTCAGGTTTATATTACCGGTACGAAGAAAAATGCGGTTTTCGATTTCTTTCAGAAATTCATCCCCCTGAAACCAGCCGTATTTCTTTATCAACCTTTTTGAACCCCGCGAAATAATGCCGTCGTCGTTAAAAGATTCAATCGGTGTGTTGGCAATAATATCCGAAATCTCTTCCGCCGAATAACCAACGGCGACTAACGACGCCTGAATTGCCCCGGCGGACGTTCCGGCAACCCGGATAATGTTTTGCATTACGCCGCGTTGTTCCAGTTCTTTCAATGCCCCGCCGTAAGCAATGCCTTTTATTCCTCCGCCTTCCATCACTAAATTACGGTACACTTTTTCTTGAATTTGAGCATTTGCTCCAAAGCGAAAAAGCAGAAGAATTATAAGAAAAGGTATGTATCTCATGAGCGATTTTGTGATTGTTATAATCTGAACGATTCTGAATATAGATTATTTTTTTGTTTAAAACAGCCGTACTTTTGCGGCGAACCTTATTGAGCTTTATGAAAATTTCGGTAGTAACCATTACTTATAATTCTGCCCTGACGCTTCGTGCCACCATCGAAAGTGTTTTGACCCAACGCTATAAAAACATTGAATATTTGATTATTGACGGCGGCTCAACCGATGATACGCTCGACATTATAAAATCATTTTCTGACGCCCGCATAAAATGGATTTCCGAACCCGATAAAGGAATTTACGATGCAATGTCTAAAGGAAAACGCATGGCAACGGGCGAGGTAGTTGGAGCATTAAATTCAGACGATTTCTACCCCGATAATCTTGTTTTAGAAAGGGTTGCCCACGCATTTTCTGACGAAAAAGTGGACGCCGTTTTCGGAGATTTGAAATATGTAGATTACTCAGATACTTCAAAAATCACTCGCAATTGGGTTTCGGGGGAATATAACCGAGAAAATTTCCTGCGGGGATGGATGCCACCGCACCCTACCTTTTTTTTGCGAAAAGCGGCCTTTGAAAAATACGGCTATTATAATCCTGATTTTAAAAGTGCCGGCGATTACGAATTAATGTTACGAATGCTATTCAAGAATAAGCTGAAAGCACGCTACATTCCTCACGTTCAGGTAACTATGCGAGCAGGTGGAGTGAGCAATTCCTCAATAAAAAACCGGATTCGGGCGAACCGCGAAGATAAATTAGCGTGGCTCTTGAACGGCATTAAGCCCAAATGGTACACCTTAATTATGAAACCGCTTTCTAAACTGCGGCAGTGGCTCTGAACCAGACTCCCCTGAAAAGAAAAAACTCCCAAAAATTTGGGAGCATTTCTCAACTTTATAGCCATGAAAACTAATATTCTTTAATTCAGAGATAATTTCATATCATTGAGCTTCCTGCGTATTGAGGTGTCAACCTGTGAATCTCCTACTTTTAAGACGTACCCGCCGATGAGCGTTTCGTCTGTTTTTTCTATTAATTGAGCCGTTTTTCCGGTTGCTTTCGCTACGAGTGCCTTAAATTCGGCACGTTGAGCGTCTGTTAAAGGTTCAACGGTTGTGATAGTTGCCACTTCTACTCCTTTCTGCAGATTGTAAAGTTTCCGATACTCATCAGCAATTGACGTAATAAGCGATTCTCTATTCTTCTTCGTTAAAATAGTAAGAATAGCAAAAGTAATCGGACTTACGTTGTCTTCAAATACTTTCTTTAAGACTTTCAATTTAGCGTCATGTCGCACGATAGGGTTTGCCATCGCTTTCATAAACTGACGGTTGTCGTCACTAACCTGCTTAAAAAAGGTCATGTCTTCGTTAACCTCTTCTACTACGCCTTTTTCGGTTGCTAAATCAATAAGAGATTTTGCATATCGGTAGGCAACAATTGAATCAGACATATAATTTATTTATGTTTCAGCATTTGTTGCCATGAGGCTAAACAAATGTACAAACGATTTGTAGGATAAAACAAGTTTTTGATGTAATTCTTTACATAAACTTGCAAACTCTTTGCAAGATTTTGCACAAAATTCAACTTAATTCAAATTAGCTTCGCTAATCAAATTGCTTACAAGATCTTGCTGGGTTTTCTTATCTCCAAGCTCTTTACGCAACACTTTTTCAGCAATTTCGATAGATAATTCGGCTACATCTTTGCGGATTGTTGCCATCATAGCTACTCTTTCTTGCGTCAACGCTTCGCGGGCATCGCCCAAAATGCGGCTTCCTTCGAGGGTTGCTTTTTGTTTTGCTTGCTCAATAAGGTTATTTGAGGCCTCTTTGGCTTCCTTGATGATTTGATCCCGCTCGGCACGTGCTTCTGCAAGTAAGTTTTCGTTGCTTGCTTTCAGTTTCGCCATTTCGGCACGGGTTTCTTCAGCCATTTTTAGGGCAGAACTAATATCGTTTTCACGCTCGTTCAAGCCTTCAATAATTGGTGTCCAGGCAAATTTGCGAAGAACGAGGAAAACAGTTATGAAAATAACGGTAGCCCAAAATATTAAGCCAATTGCTGGCGTTAGTAATTCCATTTTTTGCGAAATTAATTAATGTAATGAAAAGTTTTGCTCTGACACCTAATGTGCACAGAGCAAAACTGGATTTGGATAATTACAAGATGATAGCCAAAAGACCAACAACCACGCCAAAAAGGGCAACGGCTTCAATCAAGGCTGCCATGATAATCATCATAGTCTGGATTTTACCAGCAGCTTCTGGCTGACGGGCTACGCCTTCCATTGCACTACCACCGATTTTACCGATACCGATACCAGCGGCAATTGCCGAAAGACCAGCTCCGATTGCACCACCCATGGCTGAAAGATTAATCCCGCCTTCTGCGGCTGCTTGTAAAAGAATGTTTAACAAAGTCATTTGTTTAAACTATTTATATGTGAAAAAAATAAAAATACAAATTTAAAGATTGGAGAAATTGTCTGGGCTCCGCTCGACATAACAAACGAAAGCCGACGCTCAACTCCTAAAAATCAATGTGCGTGGTGCTCTTCAACCGCCGAACCAATGTACATGGATGTCAGCAAGGTGAAAATGTACGCCTGAATAAACGCAACCAAAATTTCGATCATTGTCATGAATGAACCGATTAACCAAACTGCACCACCAACGGCGAAACTCTCGAACATGAAAATCAAACCGATGAAACTCAAGATAATGATGTGGCCGCCCGTTATGTTTGCAAACAAACGAATGGTTAGCGATGCGGGTTTCATGAAAACACCGATTACTTCAATGATAAAAAATAACGGCAATAACCAACCCGGTACGCCCGGAGGAGCTACGATGTGCATCCAATAATTTTTATTTGCACTGAAATGCACAATAATGAACGTGAATAAAGCGAGGGTCAAAGTTATCGCAATATTTCCGGTAAGGTTAGCCGCACCTGGCGTCAAACCTAAAATATTATTAATTAAAATGAAGAAAAAAAGCGTAAGCAAGTAAGGCAAATATTTCTCGTATTTAGGGCCAATGTTTGCT
>JANQUM010000112.1 GCA_030731175.1 Spirosomataceae bacterium | reverse complement strand
TTCGGGCGTATCGCCTTCGGCTGCCATGTGGTAAAAATCGGCAACGCCTTTGATATTTGGGTGATTTGCTCCTCTTACAACCCGCTCCACTTCGCTGATGTGGTTTATAAAGTTGCACTCACGGGTTTGAAGTTGTTCTACGCCGACGGTTACGCCGTACTTTTTGGCGATTGAACCGATGCGTTTCAGGGCTTCGATAAATTGCTCAATCGCTGCTTCATAGGAAAAACCTTCTGGAATATTCCTCGCTCCGCTACTGCCGAAATTTATCATTTTCACACCAGCGATTTTCGCTCGATCAAAAACTTCTTCCACATAAATCATTACTTCATCGTGGTTGGCGTTCGGTCCGGTTACGTGCAGGTCTTTTTTACGGATAAAACTGTTGCAAACTATAACCGGCAGCGGCAACTTGGCGGCGGCGGCGACTTTCTCAAGAAATTTATCTTCCGAAGTTTCGGGATCGAGCCATCCCGCAACGCTCATTCCGATGAAACTTCCCCCCGCAGTTTTTACGGCGACGGCGTTTTCAAGATTAGTCTGACAACCCATTGGAGGAATGAACGGAGCGTTTTTGAAACTAATCAATGGAACAGTAGATGAAGCCGCCAACGAACTGACTAATAGCTTGTTAAATTCCCTTCTTTTCATTTTTTGGTCGAATAGTTTAAGTGAACGAAAATAGGGAAGTAATTTATGTGCAGCTAATTTACTCAGAAGTATTTGCTGGATAAATTCGCTTCTTACTGTTGATAAAATTCGCTTATCTTCGTGTTCAAATATCGTCTATCCCGAATGAAATTAATTGTCACTTTTTTATTTATAATTAATTCGCTTGCCACTTTCGCCCAAAAACAACGCCCAAGAGAACTTGGCGTAGAAATCGGGGTTTTGCCAACGGGTAAATTCAACGCCATTACGGACGTTGACGGCGTAACCGTCGGTCACAAAACGCTGATAATTGGCGATAGTATTCGGACGGGCGTAACCGCCATTTTACCGCATCAGGGAAATGTTTTTCAGGAAAAAGTACCAGCGGCAATTTACATCGGGAATGGTTTCGGTAAATTGGCGGGTTATAGTCAGGTAAAAGAATTAGGAAACATCGAAACGCCGATTGTGTTGACAAATACGCTCAACGTGGCAACCGGACTTAACGCATTGATAACGTACACGTTGCAGCACCCTGAAAATCAGAATGTCCGTTCGGTGAATGCCGTTGTCGGCGAAACGAACGACGGTTATTTAAACGATATTCGGGGAAGGCATGTAACAGAAGAAGATGTGTTGGAAGCGGTAAAAAACGCTAAAACCGGAGCGGTAGAAGAGGGGAGTGTGGGAGCAGGAACGGGAACGGTTTGCTTTAATTTTAAAGGTGGAATTGGCACTGCTTCACGAGTGATTCCTGAAAAATCGGGCGGTTATACCGTGGGTGTTTTGGTGCAGACAAACTTCGGTGGGGTGTTACAAATTGCGGGAATCCCGATGATGGCAGCATTGGAAAAACAAGCCAAAACCAACGAAGCTGATGGCTCTTGCATGATGGTCATTGCCACCGATGCTCCGCTTGATTCCCGCAACCTCGAACGCCTCGCCAAGCGTGCCATGCTCGGCCTCGCAAGAACGGGCGGAATTGCCTCTAACGGCAGCGGCGACTACGTTATTGCGTTTTCAACGGCAACCGAAAATCGTGTAAAATACAACTCCGAATCA
>JANQUM010000111.1 GCA_030731175.1 Spirosomataceae bacterium | reverse complement strand
CACTCGGGTAAAAGAAAGGTACATTGGAGAACGTCCTGGCGTTCCTGAAATTGGGCCGGCTTGTCCCGGACGAATCGGACAATGGTTGGGCTGGCGAATTGTTCAGGCGTATCGAGAAGAAAACCCTAATAGCTCGTTAGCTGATTTGATGAAAATTACGAACGCTCAGGAAATTTTGAAAGGCTCGAAATATCGGGGAAATATTGAGTAAATTTTAAGCCAAATTTAGCGTAGGAACAATTTCCATCTCAAACAAATTTGCAATATGTCCTCGCAGTTTATCAGCTACTTCGTTGATATTTAATTCATAGCCAAGTTCGGCTTGCATAGACGTAACCGCCTTATCATCAATGCCGCACGGGATGATATTTTTGAAATAATCGAGATTAGGATTAACATTGAAAGCAAAACCGTGCATGGTTACCCAACGGCTTGCTTTTACACCCATCGCACAAATTTTACGCGGGTTTTTCTGTTCGATATGATCAATCCAAACGCCCGTTAATCCATCAATCCTACCCGCAGGAATGCCGTAATCTGCTAACGTAAGAATTATGGCTTCCTCTAAAAAACGCAGGTATTTGTGAATATCAGTGAAGAAATTATCCAAATCCAAAATCGGATAACCGACTAATTGCCCAGGACCGTGGTAAGTTATATCTCCCCCCCGATTGATTTTATAAAAGGTGGCTTCCTTTTCTGTAAGTCCCTGCTCATCAAGCAATAAGTTTTCAGTTTTACCACTTTTACCCAACGTATAAACGTGCGGATGCTGACAAAAAATCAGGTGATTCGGCGTTGGCACTTTCTCGTTTCCTTCTTTTTCTCGTGCCCGATTAGCCACTTTTTCGGCTACTACGTCGTCAAAAAGTTTGGTTTGAAAATCCCACGCTTGTTTGTAGTCCATTAACCCGATATTATGGAATTGGACAGTCTTGTGTTGTAGATTGGAGATGTAAGACATGAGATTTAAGATGAAAGCGGAAGAGCTTTTATGCGATAAGCAACGAATTTACTATTAATTAATCTTCTAACCCGTTTTTTGGGTAAAACGGTTCACTTCCTGAAGTCAGCCAAAGCGGCGTCAGCGGCATTTCTTAAGCCACTACTATCATCGAATGGTGTTACAAAACGAAAGCCCATTTCAGACATTTGTCTTGCTGTTTCGGGTGAACTACAATGTATTCCCGCAATTTTACCGTGTTTGGCGGTAGCGTTGAGTATTTTATCAAGCAATTTCAGTAAGTCAGGGTTTTGAAAATCGGCTAATGTGCTGAAATTCATCGCTAAACTCAAATCCCACGGGCCAACGTACATACCGTCTAAGTACGGAGTCTGAGCAATGTCGTCGAGGTTTTTTACGCCATCGGCGGTTTCTATCATCGCCATTGTAATAAAAGTATCAGCGGCATCTTTGAAGTAATTTCCCTTATACAAGCTCTCCGCTCTAACTGGGCCAAAACTTCGATAACCAAACGGCGGATAATGACAGCTTTTAACAAATTCCTCCGCTTCGTGGCGGTTATTTACCATCGGGCAAATCAGACCACCTGCTCCGGCGTCGAGCATTCGCATCATGAACGCAGAGTCGTGGTCAGGCAGGCGAACAAACGGTACGGTTTCCGTAGTCGAAATAGCCTGCAACATCGGTAAAATAGTAGTCAAGTCTGTGGCGAGTCCGTGCTGGGCATCTATGGTCATGGTGTCAAAACCCGTCTGGGCAAC
>JANQUM010000110.1 GCA_030731175.1 Spirosomataceae bacterium | reverse complement strand
CATATTATTTTCGGTTCTTAACAACGGCGTAAAGTACTCCGCAAATTACAAATATAACAAAGGCGGGAAATTGCAATTGGGCAAAAGCCACGATGCTCAATAAGGCAATGGAGGCGGCTACAAAAGCACTTACGGCAGATAGCGTACCGTTAAAATTACTGTGAACATATTGCCTTATCGAAGTAAAATCGGGGGTTACTGATTTTTTCCGTAAAAAAATTAAAGCTAAACAAACCGCCAAGTACATACACACCGCCCCAAATACTGATAATTCAATCAGAAATCCGGTTTGACTTACTAAAATAGCCCCCGAACTCACGATAAAAACAAGCAGGGCAGCGATGGCACGCTGGGATAAGAATTTAATTTCAATAGTTGGCAATAGTGTTTCCAACTGCGTAGTAGCCGCCAATGCAACTCCTTGTAACGAGGCAATCAGCCCGAACAAACCGATGAAAGTGAATATTTGCACCAACACGTGTTCACGGCCAAGTATCAATGCTAACGAAGCTGGCATGGGGTGGTTTTCTTCCAAAATACTTTTGCTTGCGGGATTGTCCCAATCTATACCACCAGCCGCCAAAAACAACACTAATAATGCGAGAGCTAACAAGGTAAAAAACGCGGCGTAGTATCCGCGACCAATCGTTCGGCGTAAATTTGAATCTTCAATATCTTTCGTCATTAATGAAATTCCTTCGATTGCGAGAAAGAGCCAAATAGCAAAAGGCAGAGCCGCCATAAATGTCTGAAAATCAAGCGTCCCGAAAGGATTCTCCTGAATAAACTTCACATCAAATGACGATACAACTGCTCCCTGATAAAGGAATAATTCGGCTATGGCGAGTAGCGTAAGAATCACCAACAACCGTACGCCCAAGTGCATTTCGATTAAATTTACAACCGAAAATACGGCAAGAAATGCGATACCAATGTATGGGGCGTGGGGCAGATCATCCAATAAAAAGGCTAAGTATTCACCCAACGAACTGGCGATTGCTGGCGTTGCAAAAAGGAATTCAAACAAGATAGCCAACGCGATAAAGGCACCCGCCCTCCCGCCAAATGCCCGTTTCACGTAATCGTGCGGACCGGCAGCATCCGGGTAAACGCAAGCCAGTTCAATAAGACTTTGTACTAAGCCGAAATACATAATAGCCGCCACAAAAACCGGAACGAAAAACCAAACCGGTCCGGTTATTCCCCAGCCCAAATTCCAACCGAAAGATTCACCTGAAATAACTAAACCCACCCCGATTGCCCAAATACTAAACGTGCCAATTTTCTTAGATAAACCTGATTCTTTTTTTGTCATTTTAAGAGGATTGTGGTATTCGGATTCGAGTAAGAAGTTACTGATCAGTAATTTGAGGAAGCTACACGTTATTTTCAACCGCTTTCAAAAAACGGTCAATTTCACTTTTCGAGTTATAAATATGCGTTGAAATACGGATGGCGTTCAAACCGCTTTCGGGCACTTGTCGGATTCGAAAACCTGCTTTAGATATTTCGTTCGCAAAAACCTTGTAATCGTGATTTTTGGGCTTGAAAGTCACCATGCAAATACGGGACTGCTCTTCTTCAGGTGTCAGAATGGTGAGGTTATTTTTCATTTCCTGTAAGCCGGCAAACAAATAACTATTCAATTCCCGAACCCTCGTTTCCACTTTCGCTTTACCAATTTTAGTATGAAAATCCGCCGAAGCCGCCGCTCCGTCGTACAAGGGCTTACTTTGCGATCCGTAATCAAACCGATGAGCCGTTGGGTTATAACCCTTAATTTCGGGTGGGTTACTGAACATATTCCACCCGGCATCAGAGTATGCCCCAACCTGAATGGCTTGTAATGTATTTAGTTGGTTTTCATTTATATAAAGAAAACCGCTCCCGTTTGGCCCGAGCATCCATTTGTGGCAGGATGTTGCGTAGAAATCGCATCCGAGTTCCTTCATGTTTAAATTGAATGTTCCAGAACCATGAGCACCGTCAATTGCCGTAAAAATACTTTTTGAACGAGCCATTTCCGAAATTTCTTTTATCGGGAAAATCAGCCCCGTCGTACACGTAATGTGCGGAATAGCAATGACACGGGTTTTATCATTCACTAATTTTTTAATAATATTCAGATTTTCTTCCGCGGTGGTGGCGGGCTGAAAAGGTTTCAATATAATTCCATCTAATTTTGCTCTATTGAGCCACGGAAGTGCATTTCCTACGTGTTCGTGCAAAGTAATAATTACTTCGTCGCCCGCTTTTAAAGGCAATCCCCAGCACACTATATTTATTCCTTCGGTGGTGTTATGAGTAAGCGAAATTTCTGAAACATCTGCATTTACGAATTCCGCTAACGTTTTTCGGACTTCGTCGGTATGACCGTATTCGCCGGAGGTATTTGTTGATTCGAATGACTTTTTGATAGTGTCTACTACTAGCTTAGGCGAAGGTCCGAAAGTACCATTGTTTAGGTAAGTACGTGATTCGGTCAGTAAAAAATCAGCTCTTAGGTTTTCCCAAAAATCGGTTGAAAAACGAATTGGCTCATTAGTATACAATAACGGTGTTGCCGCAACAGCTCCGATACTGTTGATAAATTTTCGTCGAGATTGTTTCATAAATTCCTCTTTGGTTGTTGAAGGTAATCGTTTTTCACGAACCGAGCTAAACCATCTCTTAGATTGTTGTAACTTTTCTGTAACTTCCCTACCCTATCTTTGCATCACAATCATTTAGACAATCGAACAAAATGGAAGATAATAAGACAATAAATAACACAGAAGCTACACCTTCAACGCCTGTAAAAGCAGCAGCGAAGAAAACAGTAACCGCTAAAAAAACAACTACACCCAAAGTTAAAGCGGCAACAAAAACTGCGGCAACGGCGAAAACGGCTACCGCAAAGCCAGCAGCAAAAAAAGTGGCTGCTAAGAAAACAACCACGGCGAAAACGTCAATTCCAAAAGCGGTTGAAGCTCCAAAACCAAATACGGTAAAGGAAACAACAAAGCCGAAAGTCGAAACTTCAACTATTCAGAAGGTAATTAAGACCGGAAAGAAAACGGGTCAAATAGCGGTTGAAGCAGGAAGCATTATTCTTGGAAGCTCAATTCTTGCTACAAAAGCCATTGCGGGTTTGACGACAAAGGCCGGGAAAAAAGCGTTTGAAATCGGAAAAGATTTAATCACGGATACCACGAAAGAAGTGAAGAAAAGCCAGAAAACGGTTGTAAACGCTTCAAAAACAGCAATTAAAGAAACGGTTGAAACAATTAAGGATTCAAACATTATTGAGAATCCTTTGAAGAAAAAGAAATAATAGATTAGGGTTGAATAGATAAGCGGAATTATCACGGATTTTATCCGTGATAATTTTTTTTGTGGGCATTCATTCCTAAATTTCAATTACATTTCATCAAAAATAACTATGTTAAAATCTACCAACGGCATTGAGCTTTTTACTAAAAATTATATCGTGGACAAGGCGACAGCATCGCTCCTAATTATTCACGGTTTGGGCGAATACTCCGAACGGTACGTTCACGTAATCAAAGCTTTTAACGAAATCGGCGTAAATGTTTACACCTTCGATCTGCGTGGCCACGGGCATTCAAGCGGCGAACGAGCGTTTGTAACTAATATAGACGAGTACCGCGAAGATGCCGAGAAAGTTTACCGCACCGTGCCAAAAGATTTACCTTTCTTCGTTTTGGGGCACAGCATGGGCGGTTTAATTGCCGTACATTTCTTACTGTTTAACGAACGAAACGATGTAAAAGGAGTGATTTTATCCGGTTCGGCACTCGAACCCGGCGGCGACGTAACTCCATTAAAACAAAGAATTATTCGGTTATTGGCGAAAGTCTCCCCGAAAATAAAAACGGTGAAACTGAATCCTGAGGATATCTCCCGTAGCAAAGAAACCGTGGAGGCGTATAAAAACGACCCGTTGATTTACCACGATGGCGGCAAAGCCGGACTAGCGGTTGCACTTTTAGATGGAATTGAATTGCAGAAAAAACGTTTTACAGAGTTTGATTACCCATTTTTAATCATGCACGGCGAGGCAGATAAAATCACGAACCCCGAGGGCTCGAAGTCGCTATACGAACAATCCAAGTCTTCCGATAAAACGCTTAAAATATGGGATGGTGCATTTCACGAAATCTTTAACGAGGTAAATCAAGACGAAATTATTCGCTACGCGGTTGACTGGTTAAGAATACGCATATAACTACATTCGTTTAGATTTAATTTGCAGATTTAAACTTTTAAAGGTAGCTTTGATTAAATGTGGATAAAACTATCAAGTATAGACCCACCATAATATTCCATGATTATGAACGAAATAAAAAAAATCCGCTACGAGGTAGAAACCCAATTATTTGGCGTTTGCTCAAAAATAGGTCACCACCTAAATTTTTCAGCAAGCAGCGTACGTCGTTATTTCATTTATGCGTCTTTTTTTACGTTCGGCTCACCCATTATCATTTATCTTGCCGCAGCTTTCTGGATGGACATACGCAGCCACCTCCGCCGTCACCGCAGCCCAAGTTTTTGGGAAATTTAAGCCTAACCCGCATCCTGATTTAACTTAAGTACGGCATTTAGTGTTCACGTTATCAAGCTGTTATTTCAATTATCCGAATTTCCGCTTTACTGCAAAACTTATTTGTGCGTAAATCAAACAATACAAAATTTCTAACTTTTGATGGAATCCACACTACCGCCGTTTTACGATCGATACATCAGTTTGTGCAATACAGTATCGCTGAAAAATTCCTTTGAAAAATTCGCAGTAGATACCGTTTTAGATGCAAGTAAACTTGAAGCTCTCGGAGATTTGGTTTACGCCCAAAATAAATGGACAGCCAAACAAGTTTTGCAACATTGCATTGATACCGAACGCATTATGAGTTATCGGGCGTTAAGGTTTTCGAGAAATGACAAAACAGCATTGCCGGGCTTTGACGAAGACCGGTACGCAAATGAGGCGTCGGTTTCAGAACGAAGTCTTGAAAATCTTATGGAAGAATTTCTCCTAGTTAGGCAAACTACGGTGATACTTTTCAGCAGTTTATCAGAAGAGAGTTTGCAAAGAAAAGGAACGGCTTCTGGCATCGAAATTAGCGTAGAGCAATTGGGATATATGCTAATTGGTCATTTACTCCATCACCAAAGTATATTTTCCGAACGCTACTATCCGTTAATTAATTCTTAAAATTACTTTTTACGCTATTAACATCTTTTTAACCGCCAGCGGATAAAACTTTAGAGTTACGGGAAAGTCTAACAAATAAAAAGAATATGAAAAATTCAATCGCCTTAATTGCAGTCGCGTTATCATTTGCTACCTTATCTTGCGTAACTTCACCACCGCAGCAAGGAAGCACAGCCACTACAAACCCTAATGCCCGCACTATTAGCGTAGAAGCCGAGGCTCGTCAAAAAACTGATAGCATGGCCAAACTTTTGAGTTTGACTGCTACTCAAAAAGATGACGTTATGTTGGCTAACACTGTTTACTTTAAAGTATTAAAAAACCTTCGGGATAATAACGAAACTTCAAAAATGGGTTCTGCAACCGAATCTTATATGAGCAAGTTGAAGACAATTCTTAGCTCGGAACAATACAGCAAATTTGAGAGTGAAATGGGTGGTTAATCCTTTTTAATGTAATCACCTCGGGAAAAAAATTTCTCGATGAAGCAATACATCAAAATAAAGAAATAGCGACTTCCCATTTCTTTAATCTTCAGTTTGGACTCTCCGTACTTACGGTTAGTCCAACTGTTTGGTACTACAGCGTAGGTATATCCCCGAACGATCGCTTTTAATGGCAATTCTACGGTTAAGTTAAAGTGCGGAGAAAGAAAAGGTTTAATACCTTGAATTGTTTCTCTTTTGTATAACTTGAAGGCGTTCGTTGTGTCATCGTAACTGATTCGCATTGTCATTCTGATAATCAGGTTGGCAATGCGGTTTATAACCTTTTTTGTGCCTGGATAATCAATAACCTTCCCGCCTTTTATCCAACGGCTTCCAAAAACGGCATCTACGTTTTGCTCGTTCATGGTGTTGTAGTATTTCACCAAATCTTCAGGATCGTCTGACATATCTGCCATAAAAACAGCTACGCAATCTCCCGAAAAACGCTCCAAACCGTATCTCACGGCGTATCCGAAGCCATTCGGCCCTTTGTTGGTTTCAAAAACTAACGTTGGGATTTCTTTTTGTAATTCAGTCAGAACCTTAGCGGTGTTATCTTTAGAGTTATCATTTGTTACCCAAATTTCGTGCGGTATATCGTACTTCGCTAAAGTATTGTACAACGAATGTAACGTTTCGGGAATTGAATCTTCTTCATTATAAGCAGGGATAACAACGCTTAGTTTCATTTCTTTCAAGGCTAATGCTTAATTTTCGGTAGCAAATATACAAAGCCCACGGCGTAAACCGTGGGCTTTGTATAAAATTGTAGATTGATAAAATACTTAAACCCGCTTGCTGATATTATCGTGCATTTGGGCTAAAGTAGTTTTCAAATCGTATTTCCAATCCCAAGATGGATAATGCTCTTTAAATTTCCGAAGGTCAGAAATGTACCAAATATGGTCACCACTGCGGTTGCCTTCGTCGTAGCTATAATTCATTTTGTTTCCCGTAATTTCCTCGCAAAGTGCAATTCCTTCTTGCATTGAGCAGTTTGAGAAACGTCCGCCGCCAGCGTTATATACTTCACCTTCTTTCGGGTTTTGATAGAAATGCCAGAACATATTAACCAAATCCCACGAGTGGATATTATCACGAACCTGCTTTCCTTTGTAACCAAAAATAGTGTAGTGGTTCTTGGTAATGGCACACTTCATTAAATAAGCCAAGAAGCCGTGTAGTTGGGCTCCAGAATGGTTTGGCCCGGTTAGGCAACCACCTCTAAAAGTACCCGTTTTCATACCAAAATAGCGACCATATTCTTGCACCAACACGTCAGCGGCTACTTTTGAAGCACCAAAAAGCGAGTGTTTGGTGTGGTCAATGCTCATTTGTTCGTCAATTCCAAACTCAGAATAAGCGTGATCTTCTGCAATTTCCCAACGGGTTTCCTGTTCAACTAACGGCAAAAAGTTTGGATTATCGCCATAAACTTTATTTGTCGAAGTAAACACAAAAACAGCTTCCGGGCAATGCAAACGGGTCATTTCGAGCATCACCAAAGTGCCATTGGCATTCACGGTAAAATCCATGAATGGCTCACGGGCCGCCCAGTCGTGGCTAGGTTGAGCGGCGGTATGAATAATAAGTTTTATGTCTTTTCCGTATTCGGCAAAAATCTTACCGATTGCCTCTTCTGAGCGAATATCGGAACTGTAATGTTTATAGTTTGAAAATTGCTCTTCAAGGCGATTCCGATTCCAGTCTGTTGAGGCTTCAATACCAAAAAAGTACTGTCGCAAATCATTATCAATGCCGATTACCAAATCAAACTTTTCGGACATAAAAGCGACTGATTCGCTTCCTATAAGCCCCGCAGAGCCAGTTACCAGTGCAACGTTCATTGTATTGTGGGCTTGAGTTTTTAAAAAAAAACAGTTAACTGACATTACATTTATCAGTTAACTGCCTCGTGTTCTATATAATTACGTACTGGTTAAATAGCGTCTTTGGGAAACATTTTGTCTCGTAAGTCATTGGCTTTTTTCTGCAATTCGGGTTTTTCAGTGTATACGTTTTTTAACTGACGTGCCGAAGAATCTGGGTGAACGCCATAAATACGCTCGTTACCTTCGTTCGGAATATCCTGATCAATGGTATTGTATTTCTGATAAGTACAAGATGACGCCGCCGAAGCAAGTACCACAAGTAATAATACGCTAATTCTTTTCATGTGTGCTGGTTATCAATAAATTTGCACAAATTTAAGTTTGTGTTTCGAGATACCCAAAATTTATAGGATTAAATATATGTTTTACGATGTGATTATAATTGGCGGCGGCATTGTGGGTTTAGCAACGGTACTTAGTCTGAAAGAACAAAACCCAAACATTAGAGTTATCCTGATTGAAAAAGAAAACGAAGTAGCGGCTCACCAAACCGGAAATAATAGCGGAGTGATTCACTCGGGGCTTTATTACAAACCGGGAAGCCTGAAAGCAAAAAACTGCATTGAAGGGTACCAGAAATTACTCGATTTCTGCAACCAAGAGGAAATTCCTTACGAATTATGCGGAAAAATAGTGGTTGCAACCCAAAAAGAGCAAATTCCGATTCTTGACGGCCTTTTTGAGCGTGGACAACAAAACGGGCTCGACAACTTAAAACTGCTTAACGTTGAGGAGATGCGGGAAATAGAACCGCATGTTAAAGGCCTGAAAGCGATAAAAGTACCGCAGACAGGGATTATTAACTATAAACTTGTCTCGCAAAAAATGGCGGACAAAATTCAGAAATTAGGGGCAGAAATACGTTTGGGCGAGCGGGTTTCAAGCATTTCTAAGGTCGCAAACCGCTCAACTGTAGTTACCAGCAAAGGAAGTTACGAAGGAAAACTCGTTGTAAACTGTGCCGGACTTTACTCTGATAAAGTTGCTCAAATGACCGAAGATAAACCAATCGACATCAGAATTACGCCGTTTCGCGGGGAATATTTTGAGTTAAAACCTGAAAAACAACATTTAGTAAAACACTTGATTTATCCCGTTCCTGATCCGAATTTTCCGTTTTTGGGGGTTCATTTTACACGAATGATTAACGGCGGAATAGAAGCGGGGCCAAACGCCGTTATGGCGTTCCGGAGAGAAGGATACAAAAAATTAGCTGTGAAATTTAGTGAGCTTTGGGAACCCTTGGCT
>JANQUM010000109.1 GCA_030731175.1 Spirosomataceae bacterium | reverse complement strand
GGGTTACTTTTTCTTTCTTCTTTTTCTCGGGAATAATCACGAATGACTCTTCTGAAACTCCGGCAAGTTCTCCTTTCACGGTTAGACCGTCGTTAAAAACGACTTTCAGATTCCGTCCGATATTTTTTTTGTACATCCGGGCAAACGCCAACGGTGTATCAACTCCTGGTGAAGACACCTCTAATGTATAGGCACTTGTCATTACTTCTTCGAGGTCTTCTTCAATTGCCCGGCTTATTTTGCCGAGGTCGTCAATCCCAATTCCAGCATCTGAGTCTATCAAGATGGTTACTTTACTCCGTATTTTTGATGCACTTGCCTTTACATCCACCACGAAGTACTCTTCGCCTGGTAGATGTTGGGTGGTCAATTCGGTTATTTTTTCTATTAAATCCATCTTGTTTTTTCACTTTTTAACGGTGCAAAACGAGAAAAAGGAGGCTGCCCTCCTTTTTATAATTGCACAAGTCTCAGCTAATTGTCCGCAAAATTAGCTTTTCTCTCTTTTAAAACAAAATTTGTTCCTAAAAAAGAGGATATGATTTTAGTTTCGTCGGATTGGGATTATTTTTGAGCAATGCTCTGATTAATTACAGGGTTTGCATTAAACTACTACGTTGTTATATGTTCAAATTTTTAGGGAGCTTTGTATTTTTGATCAATGTGCTTTTGGCGTTTGCTACGTTGCTTGGATACCAACTTTGCTATTCGGCAGATGTGGGGCATTGGGCTGCGGGTTTTATCATGCTTGCCACGCCCGCGTTTATCGTTGCAAATATTGTATTCTTGCTCTTCTGGGGGTTTACCAATTACCGCCGAATGTGGCTTTCAGGGCTTATTTTGCTCATTGGCATTCCGCTGATGGGGCGGTCGTTCCGGTTTCCCTCTTTTGAAAAAACAACGCTGACGGGTTCTTCAAATGTTAGCGTTTTAAGTTATAATGTAATGTATTGCAATCATGGCGGTTCGGAAAAAGATAAGCCCACCGCCCTCGGCATTGTGAGTGCTTTAGATACACTCTCGGCGGATATTAAGTGTTTTCAAGAACTTTACAATAACGATAAGCTTCCCGATTTCAGAACTATCTACAAACTAACCGATACGCACCCTTACTATACCTACATGCATTCGGCGGCTGATAACAATGAGGGGCAGGGGAATATTGGGCTAGCGATTTTTTCAAAATACCCGATTATCAGGAAACAGGAAGTATTTTGGCGGCAGAATAATAACGGGATGCTACTCGCCGATGTGGTAGTAAATGAAGACACGCTGCGAATAATAAATGTGCAAATGCAATCGATGGGAATTCGGGTTGGGAAAGTAATTGAAGCCCGACAAAAGCAAGACGAAGAAAAGCTGAAAGCTGAAACGAAGAATATTCTGAGCTTGCTAAAATCAGGTTTTGAAAAACGCCGGATTCAAGCAGATGAGTTATCAAAATGGATTTCGGATAGCCCGTACCCAACAATTGTCTGCGGCGATTTTAACGAAATTCCTTTTGGCTATGCATACGGCCATACCAAAGTGCAACTACAAAATGCGTTTGAAAACTCTGGCAGCGGCTTTGGATTCACGTATAATAAAATGCCGAATTTTATCCGTATTGATAACCAATTTTACGATGACGCCAGAATTGATAACTACGCTTTTGAAACGCTAAAAAGAGCTCGTTTTTCGGATCATTACCCAGTACGGGGAAGGTATGTGATTAGGTGATTTTACTCCCCAATTGTGCCTAATTCTACGCCTTCAGAGTAGGCCATTTTTACGCCATTTTTGAAGAAAGCGGTTTTGATTGCTTGGTGAATTGCATAAGTAGCATCCCAGTACTCATCAGGATGAACGTATGGTTTCACACCGATAATGATATTATGCGTATCGTACTTTTCTATACCCACAAGCGGTACGGGTTCGGGTAGCACATTGGTGTTATTTGAAAGCACTTCTTCAATGATACCTTTTACCTTCGGGAAGCTTTCAGCGTAGGGCATAGACACTTCAATCTCAAGCCGGATATGTCCTTTTTTAGAGAAATTGGTAACGATGTTTTCTGTAACCTGCCCGTTTGGAATGATGAGCGTTTTTAAGCCGGGCGTTACTAAAATGGTATTGAAGATTTGAATTTCTTCTACTTTTCCAAATTTGTCCTCAATCGCAATCCAATCGTTGACGCGGTAGGGCTTGAAAACCAGAATAATAATACCAGAGGCGAAGTTGCCCAAGCCGCCCTGTAACGCCAAACCAACGGCGAAGCCAGCCGCCGCCAAAATCCCGACGAGTGCAGAAGTGTCAAAACCTGCAATGCCCGCCGCAAAAAGCAGGATCGCAACTTTCAGTACAATATCTATCAGCGAAATGAGGAATGAAGTGATTTCGTTTGATAAGCTTGACGTATTTAGACTAATCTCAATAAGCTTGGAGACTTTTCTAATTAGCCAAAACCCAACAAAAAGTACTAGTATGGCACTCAAGAGATTGGGAGCGTACTTAATGACGTTATCTGTTGCGGCGGTGAGGTAGCTATTTATATCTATTTCCATTACTGATTTTGACGACGACTGAATTACGAAGTAACGCAAAAATATCAAAAACCAATAACGCCTTTCTTCCGTTTGGCTTTGCCGTTTACATAGTCAGCCAGCTCGGCGAGTTCACGTTTGTAACTTCCACTCAAAATCGGGAAGCGGCACCAACTGCGTGGGTCGAGGTTATATTCGTCTAAATGAAAGCTAATAGCGTAGCGTTCGCGTTTCCATTGGTTGCGGCTCCAAAGCTTAAAGAAGCGGTCGATGTAGGTTAATAATTGCTCTTTTGTAACTTCTTCGGCGTATTTAACCTCCAAATATTTATAGCAATCAACGGGTGATTTTTTATCCCGGACGGCAAGTTTTTCGATGGCGTTCAGGATTTCGTACGGCATTAGATCGTCTTCGTCAGTTTGCTTTTGATCTTTCGGACGAAGCTCGGCGGTGGGAGCGAGGCTATTCACTTTTTTCAATCCCGAAATTTTAATGTGCTTTCCGCTTACTTCGCAGCCAGTTTTTTCGAGCCAAATGAGCCAAAAACGCAACCAATGCTTTTCAATTCCGGCAATTGGGCTGATGCTCCCCGCCGTGTCGCCGTCCATGGTGGCGTAGCCAACCGCAACTTCAGAGCGGTTTGAAGTGGAAATTAGTAGGTGATTCGTCAAATTCGTCAAAAACCAAACACTTGGAGCCCGCACCCGTGCCTGAATATTTTGCAGGGCGATGTCGTCCGTTTTCCAAGAAAGTTCGCGGTTTATTTGGCTTTCAATTAGTCCGGTGTAGTTTTCCACCAAACCATTGATATTGATGTTGTAAAACGTTGCACCCATTGATTTGGCGAGTTGCTCGGCAGAATCGTAAGTATCTTTTGAGCTATTTTCTGTTCCCTGATAAATGGTATGGATGATTTCACGGGAAATATCTTCAACGGTTTCGGCTTCCTGAATTTTTTTGATGTGGCTCAGTTTTAACTTGAAAGCTTCTAACCCGATGCTTTCTTCGGCAAGTCTTACCATCAAGCCGCATAAAGCCGTGCAGGCACTGCTATCCGCACCGCCCGAAAGTGAAATGGTGAAGCCCTGCGAGTAAGATTTTCTTAAATAATCAAACAAACCAAGGCTCACGGCACGGGCAAATTCTTCTTCTTTTAAATACCCACCTTTTTCAAAAGCTTCTAATTTGGGCGTGTGAAATGTAGGTTGTAGGTTATCGGGAAACTTGAACGGTACCGCAACTTTCCAACTACCATTTACTACCGGTGATTTTATCTGTGAATGGCTCAGGCGATTGGTTTCAATATCCACTACGGCGGTAGTTAGTGTGAAATCGGCGTAGCTGAAACGTTTGCTTGACTCCAAAAATTCACCGTTCGAGGCAATCATGGCGTCGCCGTCGAAAATTAATCTGCCAGATTCGTTTCCTAATAAATTAGTGTAAACGTAGGCACAAGAAAAAGTGCGGGAAGCGTCAATAACCAACCGCTCGCGGGTCATGTATTTGGTGAACGAAAACGGGCTGGCACTTGGGTTCAGGATAACGTCAACGCCGCGGTCGAACAAACGCCGCCCGGGGCGATTGGCAATCCAGGCGTCTTCGCAAATTTCGAGCCCAACGGTGATTCCCTCAAAATCAAAGGTTAAATCCCCGATGGGGTATTTCATTTCATCGATGATGATTTCATCCCTAACGTTTGCTGGCCAGCGGTGAAACCAGCGGTCTTCGTAAAACACGCCGTAATTTGGTAAATGCTGTTTACATACAAAACCAATAATGTTTTTATTGGCAATAACGCAGGCGGCGTTGTAGATTTTGTTTCGAAATTCTATGGGCAAACCAACCGTAACGATCATGCCGGAGGTGTGTGGTTTTATATCATCAAGGCAATCTAATGCTTGCTGCCGCACGTCTGGGGCGTAAAAAGCGTCTTCACAGCCATAACCAGTAACGCATAATTCGGGAAGGCACAGTATGCTCACGTCTTGATCTTGAGCGGCTTCAATTGCCGAAATGATATTTTGGGTATTTGCTTCCCAGTCGATGGGCGTTTGGTTTAATGCCCCGGCTGCAACTTTTATTAATTTCATTGGGTGTTTTTTTCAGAGTCTTACATCTTCAACCAAAGGTACGTGTTTATGGTTTTGTAGGAAAGAAATGATTTTTAAGAAATTTTTTAAACTATTTTGTGACTAACCTCGTAAATGAGCGTATTAATACTATAGCGTAATTGCTAACTACTATTGAGAACCTTTTGAATAAAAAACGGCTACCCTAAAAAGGTAGCCGTTTTGTTTTACATAAGACTCTGTTGAAATCTACTAGAGGCTGTGTTCTGCCTGAATACTAATCGAATTACTCCGCCACCATAATTTCAACCTACTGATTTCTTCTTGGGTAGAATTACGAAATGCTTTCCGTAACTCCTTTTTGAAAATTCGGGCATCGAAGCTTACTTTCTTCAATATCAGCTTATTATATTCAAACATGGTCATAAATATGAAGTTTAGCGTTGAAGTTGCTTTGTATAAAAAGGGTTTTATGAAAACTTGAAACCGCTGCCAGCGTCAGAGACGACTAACAGGATATCACGTTTGACAATTTAATAGTTTACTTAATGTCAGGATTTATCATCAGCGGCTGATCCGCACTCGTGATAATAATTTTAGTATTTGGTGAGGTTGACAACTTATTAAATGCCTCAATTGCTTTAAATTGTATCAACAACGGAGTTAAACCCTCGGCAATTATTTTTTGTGAATCCCGAATTCCAGTCGCTTCAATTGTACGGCGTTGGGCTTCCTGACGTTCTTTGTCTAACACAAATTCCATGCGTTGCGAATCCTGCTCGGCTTCCAGTTTGTCTTCAATCGCTTTCGTTAAACCGGCGGGAAGAACGATGCTTTTTAGTAAAACGGCTTCCACGTAAAATCCTCGATCTTTGAGTTGTTTCATCATAAGATCCTGAATCGCTTTCTCGATTTGCGAACGCTCTCCAGTGTGCATGTCTTTCGCAAAATACCGAGCTGAAACATCAGCTACCGCCGAGCGGAAAACGGGTAGAATGACTACTTCTTCGTAGTTTTTGCCCAATTTCTCCACAATTTTAGGGGCGTATTCGCCCTCCAGACGATACAAAATCGAAACGTCTGACTGAACGGTCAAACCTTCTTTAGAGGGAAGTGGCGTACGCACCTCAATATTCATGGTTCGGGTGGGAAGTTTGGTAATGGTTGTTGTGAATGGGTTAAAACCCCTCGCACCTTCCATTAATGGTTGCGGACTGATTTTTCCGAAGGAGCGTTTTACGCCTACTTCGCCCTGACGAATTACGGTGCAACTACCAAAAATAGTTGCTGAGATAACGCATAATGCTATTAATTGCTTTTTCATATCTGATGAAGTTTATAAGTGGTAACTGTTTTTAATTGTTACACAAACTTACATCACCAACCTTAACTCAGGATTAAGAAGAAATTAGAAATTTGTTAGAAATCAGAGCGGTAGATTTATCGTAAAAATAGTGCCACTTTGTGGCGAAGAGTTTAGCGATATTGTTCCTTTGTGCAGCTCAATAATCTGCTTTACCAACGAAAGCCCAACGCCGTGTCCTTTTGTGTTTGCTGCGTTTTTTCCTCGCTTGAAGGGTTCAAAAATGTTGCTTTGGTCTTCCGCTGAAATGGGCGTTCCGAAGTTTTTGAAAGTCAATGAAATTGTTGAAGAAAGTACTTCGAGGTTTACTTCTACGGTATTACCTTTTCCAAATTTTGCCCCGTTATCAATTAAGTTCAGAATTGCAGTGTAAATGAGTGGTTCGTTGGCGTAAATTTCGGGCAAAAGCTCGGTCGCTTCATCATACGTCATTAGTATTTGATAATTGCCGTTTTTATTTTTGAGTTCGGTCTGAGCCTGATAAAGCACTTGCACTAAATTAACCAATTCGTATTTGATTCCTTCGTGGTTATTTTTTATACTCGTAAGGTCTAAGAGGTTGTTGGTAAGCTTGTTAAGTTGCTGAATGTCATCCAGGACAGACTTCATAGATTCACGTAATTCTGCGGCTTCGGTATCAACCATTAGCGAAACCTGAATCTGCCCAGTGATAGAAGTTAACGGCGTGCGGAGTTCGTGCGAAGCGTGCGAAACAAAAGCTTTTTGCGTATTAAAGGCTTCTTCCAGACGGTTTAGCATTTGGTTGAAGCGGATAGAAAGCTGTTCTAATTCGTCGGTTTTCTTTCCTTCGTTGAGTCGCAGCCCAATCTGAGAACCTGTTATTTTGTCAATATTTTGGATGATTTTTTTTATTGGAGAAAGAAACCTGTTGCTTAGAAACCAACCCGCCAATAAACTAAGTAACACAATGCCGACCCAGCCAAAAATGAGCATCAACCGCAGGTTACGTTGCTTGCTGATTCCGTATTTATCGAAGGCTTCCATAACTAAAATTTGCTTCTCGCCGTTGAGTTCGAATAACGTCCCGAAGCCGTTATGGTTGCCGTTTTCCCAAAAGTACTCGCCTTCCTGCTTAATTATTTGTAGTATATCCTTAGATAAACTACCGCTTAAAGTATTTCCGCTTTCGTAGTTTACGTTACCGTTCAGGTCTAAAATGACCAGTTCCTCATTAGTAAGTGTAGTAATTTGGCGTTTGGTGAGCTGCTTGAATAATTCGGGGCTGAGGAGGTCCTTGCTCAAAATAAAGGTTGCGGAAGTTATGGTTTCTTTCCGCAACCGTTCGTTAAATTCCCGCGATTGATGAAATTCCGCCTCGAAATATATCACTAAGCAGAAGATGCCCAAAAGCAAACTTACAATGCCTGTAAATAAAAACGTGAAGCGGGTGCGTATGGTCATTTTACTTTCATCATATAGCCCATGCCAATCATGGTGTGGATTAGTTTTTCGGGGAATTTTTTGTCAACTTTTTTTCGCAAATAATTGATGTAAACTTCCACGAAATTTGTGCCAGTATCAAAGTTAATATCCCAGACATTTTCGGCAATGTCTACTTTTGAGACCACTCTGCCGCTGTTTTGCATTAAATATTCGAGCAAAACGTATTCTTTTGCGGTTAGCGGAATGGCTTCTCCCGCCCGGCGGGCAACTTTCTCTTTGAGGTCAAGTTCTAAATCGCCAACCATCAGGCTTTCCGCTTTTTGTGTGGAAGTTCCAGCACGCTTTATCAAGGCATTCACGCGAACCAAAAGCTCCATAAAGTCGAATGGTTTTACTAAATAATCATCCGTTCCGACTTCAAAACCCGAAAGTTTATCGGCAACAGTTCCCATTGCGGTGAGCATCAAAATTGGCACTTTTGAGTTTTGTTCACGAATTCGCTTGCAAACATCCAGGCCGCTCATATCCGGCAGGCCGATATCAAGAATGATGACGGCGTACTCGTTTTTACTGAATAATTCTAAGGCATCTTTTGCAGTATGAGCCACTTCGGGAGCGAAGTTCTGCGTTTCGAGCCCTTTTTTTATAAACGTTGCAACCTTTACTTCGTCCTCAACAATCAAAATTCTATTTTTTATTCCTTCCATTTGGTGTAATTGCTAAACTTTTTGGCGGTAAATATCGCCACTATTTTACTTTTACAAAGCTACATCCCGAACGTTAAACTATACTTAAAGCCCAATTAGAATACCGTTATAAATCAGGCGATATTTTTGTTTGACGCCAGCGTTTTGTTCTTATTTATAAGAGTTTCGGTTAGTTTTATCCAAAATGGGCTGATTAAAAGTGTGAGCGAAATCAGGCTAATGGTGAATTTATACTCGTATTCGCCAATGATATCGAGGTAAAAAGACGTTGAAACGAGCAAAAAGCTCAACTCGCCAATTTGGGCAAGATACGCACCACCCAAAAGGGCATCAAACCATGAATTGTCAAAAACTCGTAAGATAATAGTGTTTATAAAATGATTGGTGATATAAACCGTAATCAATACTAAAATAACCGGAATCCAATTTTGTGCAATAAAACTAAAGTCAATTTGTAGCCCGACTCCAGCAAAGAAAAACGCCACGAAAATTACCCGAAATGCGTGCAGGGTATCGTGGATCCAGACGGTAGATTTTGAGCTGTGAAGGTACATTCCGCCCACAAAAGCCCCAAGGGCGGGCGAAAGCCCAAAAAGCGAGGTCAATAATGCCCCACCGAAACAAAAAATGATGGCGAGAAAAACTTGTAGCTCGTGGTCTCCTAAAATTTTATCTGAAAACGGAAGCCTGACACTCCGGCGTTTGTAAATATAAACCAACGTCAGAATGAATAAAATTCCCCCAACAACCATTACAACAATATCAAGGACTGACTCGCTTTCGCCACCCATTAAAG
>JANQUM010000108.1:312-8967 GCA_030731175.1 Spirosomataceae bacterium | reverse complement strand
GAGATTAATGCTCCTGTGTCAGCAACAACAACTTTCATCTATTTGTCATTAAGCTTTTCTACGTCATCAAAAAACTGATCTATTGTAAGATTAGAAACGGAAACCTTACTTGCAGCTAACTTCTTCTCAAATTCATACCGCCCAACTCCTGAAAGTTGAATCGCTTTTCCCAACGTAAGTTTACCTCTTTGATAAAGAAGTATAGCGGTATTCGTTTGAAACTCATTTTTCAAGGAATCCTCTGTTTCATTAAGAGCAACTAATATATCAGAAGGGACCTCCAGTGGAATTGTTATGGTATTCATATCCTAAGAAAATTGGAACTTGTTTTATCAATATAGACACAAAAAGCCCGTTATACAATCTATATAACGGGCTTTTTGCATTTTTAGTTGTTCTACTCCACAATCTGAAAATCCGTGCGGCGGTTTTGGGCTCTGCCAGATTCTGAATCGTTGGAAGCAACGGGGTTTTTCGGACCGTTACCAACCACAATAAAGCGGTTGCGGTTCATGCCATAATTGGCAACCAAATAGTCAACCACTGATTGTGCCCGACGTTTGGACAAAGCTACGTTTGCGGCTTCTCCACCTACATTATCCGTATTTCCTTCCACCCGAATACGGGCTCCAGCGAAGGCTTTGGCAATTTCTGCCATTTCTTTATCAACGATGTACTTGGCGTTTTCGCTCAATTGATATTCAGCCGTGCGGAAATTGATACTGACTTGTTTTGAGGCAATAGCGTCTCCTTTTGCTTCCTCAGCGGTGGCAACAGAGAAGTCTTTTTGGCCTTCGGCTTCGTAGCCAAAACCTGATAAATTTGTCTTAGAAACCGCAATCGGGTTACTGATCAAACGCCAATTGACAACTTTATCAACGTAGCCCAAATTTTGGTACATTCCGCCCATTCGGGTGTACAACTGCTCACCCGTAACTCCACGATAATCGGCGTTTCTTCCGAAGAAGTTCAGGTTATCGCCGTGCGTGGCAAGCCGGACGTTATCAATGGTTTGCTCGGCATCGGCTGCTGAAATTTGAAATTGATCCGCTAAAATCTGCGAGGCTTTTTTCTTCGCCGCCGGGTTGTTATTAATCTCCGCTGCACCTTTCATCCAACCTTCGTAAAGTTGCTGCAAACGTGTTTGATTATTCTCAACCCAGCTTCTTTTAGCAATGAAAACATCAGCAATAATATTGGTTGCAGATTTAGTACTTTGTAGAATTTTAGAACCCGGAACAGCTTGCACCGCAAGGGCATCATCTGGCGACCAAACAACGGCGGCATCTACTTGTTGAGCCTTAAAAACCGCAGCGGCATCAATGGCACTGGCTTGTTTAACTATTTGAACATCAGACATTTTAAGTCCGCCTGCTTCGAGTAAATACAGTAAGAAAGAGTGCGACGGAGTAAGCTCGGCGACGGCAATTTTCTTTCCTTTTAAATCAGCAACCGACGATATTCCGCGACGTACCACGATGGCATCACCACCGCGAGACCAGTCGGCTTGAAACACAACCTGCGGAGCAAAGTCAGAAAGCCCGTCGGCTTCGGTTGGGAAAGCGTCAATGGTTGTCCAAAGTAAATCTACTTCGCCGTTTTTCCAAGCCGCACGAGAAGCTTCAAAGTCATCTAAGACTTTAAATTCTACATCAAAACCGTAATCTTCTTTGAAACGGGAATCGGCATTTGGTTTGAAGCCATTGTTGAAATACTGCCCACCAGCGTACCCGCCCCAGGTCACAACACCAATTTTGATGACATCGTCTGAATCAGAAGAACTTGAAAAGAGACCGCCGCTACTACCGGATGAAGACCCTTCGGATTCGCTTTGCGACTTCAGGTTCTTACCAAACGAAGTATTATCCAGCAGCCATTTACCACCGAAGAAAACTGCCGCCACTATCCCGACGGTCATTAATAATTTAGAGAATGGAGTTAATCTTGTTTTCATTTGTATTTTAGGAATTAGCGGGTTAGAGTTTTAGGAGTTAGCTCCTGTTCTTCCCCCTTTTATGTACTTAACTTTTGTTTTGAGAAAAGCTAACAGCCACTAGCTCTTAGCTAACTGCCTTTTATCAATCAAACAACCGATCGTATTGATTATTTGGATGCCCTGTTTTACCAACGTCCACCCCGCTAACGAGGAGGTCTTTATCGGTTCCGAGTAAGAGGGAAACACCTTCGTTTTCCCACTTTTCAAGCATGGCAAGTCCTTCTTCTTCAAAGACTCCGTTTTGTAAGTCGATGGAATCCATGAAATTGGATGACATCTCCATGAAACGCTCCATTTCGCCCACTTTTTGGCTGACATCTTCGGCGATGCTTTCAAGTGCCATATCGAACATATAGCGTTGGTCTTTGTTTCCGGCAAGGATATTCATCGCCGATTTCATCGCTCCGTGGCTCGCTCTTATTGCTTTGCGTTCCTGCTCTTTTACCATTACTTGGTCTTTCACATCTTCGAGCATTATTTCCGAATTTTCGTACATTTTACCGAGAACTCTGTACAGAATTTCCATTTTTCGGTACAAATCCGTGAGTTTCAAATTCGATTCCTTCAAGCGTCCGGCCTTGCGGGCTTTTAAGACCATAAGTGCCTGCTTATCAGTTTCTTTCGCTTTACTGGCGAGGTTCAAATCGTTTTGAATTTGCTTGGCGTTGGTATCAATAATGGTTTTTAGATTTACCATCTGACCTTTAAGTTGGGTGATTTGCCCATTCATTTTACCGAGATTTCCGCGTAGTTCGTCCACGTAAGTTTTCAGGATTCCGATGGGGTCAATCTGCACGAAGATTCCCGTAATCCACCGCATGAAACTTTTGTAGATGTAAAACACCATTTGCCGCATCTTGGGATCGAGCACCATGTAAACCAACGCAGCCAATGCAATCAGCAAACCCGCCAAATACAACGTGTTTGAAGCGAGAGCAATTAAAAACGGCAATGATTTATAAAGTAAATACCCACCACCGATAGTAAGCCCGGCAAGTCCGAGCATTCCAGTTTTTCCTTCGGGTTTTTCCCAAAACGACTTTGGCTTAGTTTCTTGTAATTCCATAATATAATTAATGTGTTATTTAGTTTTTAAGTTAGTATCAACAGCTACTTCAAATACGTTTTCATTTTTTCAACGTCAGTGTTGATTTGAGCTTCCAAATTAGTAAACGATGCGTTGAAATCTTGCATAGTAGTTTCAATTTTCAAGACAGCTTCCTGTATTTCGGTTTTCATGGCTTCCATTTGGGTTTGGTGTTGCTGAATTTCCTGCGTTAATTTCGCAATCAGCTCACCTTTTTCCTGAATGAACTTTTCGAGACTTTTGATGGCATTTTCTTTTCCACCAACCTGCTTTTCCCGCTGACCGTTCGTGGCGGCGTTAAATTGCTTTTGCTCAACCTGTAAAATATTGAGGTAAAACCCAGCCGATTCAATCAATTTTTGCTGACTAATTCCCATCGACTGAGCCGCCGCAAACGCCGAGAAATAGCGAGTCTTTTCGTCCATCGGCATTTTTTCGAGTGTCTGCAACGAGCGTTTGTATTCGATATAATCGAAGCCTTCCTGATTATTTCGCTCCATTGCTTGTAACAATATATCCGTAAATTTTTCGGAAACATTACCCGTTACAGAAGCAGAAACCGTTCGTGTCGCAGTTACCACAGGAGTTGCTTTTGCGGGCTCAGGCTGCGGTTTTTCTTCCGTTTGGCTGCCATCGTCCACCACAAAAACGCCCTTTAATTTCTTTAAAAAATCGCTCATTTAGCTAATTAGAATTTGAATATTTGCCTGAATTTCCGTCCAAAATCGCAATTTTACCACACAATTCACACGAAATTGAATAAAATGATGTCAATCGGTATTTTTTAAGGATGGATTTAAGGATAAATTTGAAAGCATTGGCTCTCATATTACGTTCAAGGGACAGCCGCATTATACATAAAAAGCATTCTCAGCCCACCTATTGCGGGAATTGCCGCAGATTTAAAACTATCAATTTGATTCTCAAATTTCACCCGTTCACTTTCTGACTTTTAATTTCCTCGCTATCCTTCGCCCAGCAAAAAGCAAATCTGCATTACCGTAGATGATCTTCTTCCGGTAGTAGCTTACAGCTTTCGGGAAATGGGGTATTTCTTGGCTCGATTGCTGGGCATTGAGCCGAAAAGGTTTCGACCGAAGTATTTTGAAAGAAGACATTCTAACGCCGGATTTTATTGAGTAAGCCACCAAGTAGTTTTCTGCTTTCTTCCTGCAAATAATAATGACGCTAAATTCGGCAGATTTACTTTAAAACTTATTGTAAATTGCGGTGTAAATGTTCTTATACTTTATGCTCACATAAAGTTATAAAGGCTACTTAACCGATGAAATTTTGAAAAAATACTATTTACTAACTTTACTGATTATAAGCTTAATTTCGCAAGAAACGTACGCCCAACAAAAACGCTATACGTTAAGTGGAACGGTAACTGCTTTAGAGGATAACGCTCCGATCCCAAAAGCTAATATTTTCTTTATAGGAATGAACGGTGGAATCTTGACCGATAGCCTCGGCAAGTTTTTTATTACTTTGCCCGAAGGCTACTATACTATGATTGTAAAAAGCCTCGGTTTTCAATCACAGAATATAACCATCGATTTAAACAAAGACATTTATAAAGAAGTACAGCTTTCGCAAGCCGTAAAAGACCTCGACGAAGTTATTATCAAAGCAAACAAGGCAGACAAAAATATTCGTGAAACGCAAATGGGTGTTGTACGACTTGAGATGAAAAATCTGAAGAAAATTCCAGTCGTTTTCGGAGAAGCGGATATTATAAAAGCCCTGACATTACAACCCGGAATTTCAACTATTGGCGAAGGAGCCGGAGGCTTCAATGTGCGTGGCGGGCGAGTAGATCAAAACCTCGTTTTACTTGACGGAATGCCCATCTACAACACTTCGCACCTGTTGGGCTTTGTGAGTGCCATGAATTCGGATGCAATTGCGGGCGTAAGTCTCTATAAATCTGGCGTACCGGCACAGTTTGGTGGTCGGCTTTCTTCCTTGCTCGATATGACTACCAAGACAGGCAATTTTGAAAAACTAAAAGGAAGCGTAAGTGCCGGAATTTTGACAAGCAAAGTACTCTTAGAAGGCCCGATTCTGAACAATAAAATTAGCTTTTTGGCGGCCGCCCGAATTGCCTACCCCAATTTTGCGATTAGCAAATTTCCGGCTCCAACAAATCAGAGTAGAGCATTTTTTGATGATTTTAACCTCAAGTTAAATTACCGCATCAACGCAAAAAATATACTATCGCTTAGTTCGTACGCAAGTTTTGATAATTTCCAGTTTACCGCAGATACCCTTTATTTTGCCAAAACACGAACTGCAGCGTTGAAATACGACCGAGTGATTAATGACAAGCTATCTTTTAACCTGCAAGCCGTTGCTGTAAATTATGCATTTGGCGTTTCAAGTAGCTTAGAGGCCTATGATTTTACACTTACTTCGGGTGTGAAGCATCATGAGCTGCGGGCTTCGGTGCTTTATTCGGCTACCGAAAAATTAAAGTTTGATATTGGGGTAAATGCCATTCGGTATCAAATAAACGGAGGCAACTTAGTTCCTGAGAGTAGTACCTCTAACATCATCAACTTAAAAATTCCGGACGAGTTTGCCCTCGAAACTGCCCCCTATTTGAGTCTGGACTATGCCATTTCTAATAAAATAAGTTTGCAAGCCGGAGTAAGGTATTCGCAGTTTAGCCACGTTGGTCCAAAAACAGTTTATTCGTATTTCCCCAATCAAAGCCGTTCAACAGAATCTTTAGCTGACAGTACGGTATTTTCAAAAGGCGAAGTAGTGAAAAAATACGGCGGTTTTGAACCACGCCTTTCGCTTCGTTTTGAATTAAGAAACGCCCTGGCCATAAAGCTGAATTATAACAAAATGCGGCAGTACGTTCACTTGATTTCTAATACAACGGCCATTTCACCCGTCGATTTCTGGAAGGTTTCAGACTCGTACATTCCACCTCAATTAGCAGATCAGCTTTCGTTAGGACTTTTCAAGAATCTAAACGAAAACACTTACGAAGTCTCAGTAGAAGGCTATTACAAAAAAATAGACAATTTAGTAGAATACAAAAACGGTGCGAGGCTCTATTTTAATCCAACCATCGAGACAGAATTACTTGCCGCCAAGGGCAAAGCATACGGCGTGGAGTTTAGCCTACAAAAAAACAAAGGACGGCTGAAAGGAAGCGTTGCTTATACGTATTCACGCACATTTGCTCAGGTTGCGTCTGAGTTTCCGTCTGAGCAAATAAACGCCGGCGAGTGGTTTCCGAGTACATTTGATAAGCCGCATAATTTATCCGTTTCGGGGCAATTTTTTATTGGAGGGGGCTGGACATTCTCATCTAATTACATTTTTTCATCCGGTAGGCCTATAACTTACCCCGACCGAACTTATAAACTCATCGGCACAACGGTTATTGATTATTCATCCAGAAATTTAGACAGAATTCCAGCCTACAACCGACTCGATTTTTCGTTACTGAAAGACACTCGAAAGAATTTAGAACAAGAAAAATACTGGACTTACGGTTTCTCGTTGTATAACTTTTACAGCCGCCGAAATCCGTATTCTATCTTTTTCGCCAGTACCGCGTACACCATTCAAGCCTATCAATTATCAGTCTTCGCAACGGCAATTCCCGGAATAAATGTGACGTATAATTTTTGAGCATGCCGAACGTAGAAAAATAACTAACGATTAACCACCCACGGTTTCAGCCGAGGGAATATTATGAAAGTAAAACTTTTTATATCCATTTTAAGCTGCTTCCTGCTTGCTTCTTGTATCGAGCGGGTGGATCTTCCGTACAGGAATTTATCGCCAACTTTGGTAGTAGATGGTGGCGTTTCAAATGCCAAACCACCCTACACTTTGCGGTTGAGTTATTCGGGAAATTTCGTTTCGGGAAATCTAATCACCTCTAACCTCGCCGTAAATGGTGCGAGAGTGACGTTATTCGACGACAGCGGAGATTCTACCCAATTCTTACAAAATATTTATCAACCCGCTTTGTATCAAACAGGTATCGATTATGAGTGCAAAATTGGCAAATCTTACGCACTAAAAATTGAAATGCCCGACGGAAAAGTATTTCAATCTGCCCTTCAAAAAATGAAAGAAGTGGCTCCAATTGATAGTATTTATACCGACAAAACAACCGACTTTATCCGCTTCTACGTCAACACTAAAGATCCCGCAGCATCAACTGACTACTACAAATGGGGCGGCGTTTCTATCTCGCTAAAAAATACACAAAGTGGTACTCCGGGTTCTACGTGCAGTGGCTCGTGCTGGGCCTACAATAGCAACGCCTCGGCAAATATTTTAGCAGATACTTACATTAACGGCAGGAATATTATCGGACGATTGGCCTTCTATTCTCCTATAACTAAAGCCGCACCGCTGTCTTTGCAGTACGTCGAAATACGGCAAGAAGCCATTTCAAAAGAAGCCTATACTTATTGGCGACAATACCAAGAGCAACGCACCCGCACGGGAAGTATTTTTGATCCGCTGCCTTCAACGATTGTCGGAAATATGGTAAACGTAGTCGATTCTAAAGAATCTGCCCTCGGCTTTTTTAACGTGGTTTCTGTTGCCACCAAACGCATAGTAGCCGACCCCGCAAAAATCACCGTTTCGGATGTACCAAACAGAGAAGTAGCTCCGCCATTGATAGAAGAGTTTAAGTCAAATGCAGATTGTCAGCTCACGTTCCCGTTTTATGGATGCAATCAGCCAACGGTTTGGCAAGTAAAATTTAATGATGGAAGTAGATAAGGAGGAAATGAGACAACGAATTTTAGATAAACAAGGACGAACAAAACCTACCGGATTTAAGACGATTACTCTTACCCAGATACTTACGTTAGCTTTGTCGGTTTTGAGCCTTTTCTCATGTAAAGACCCCACAGCAGTTCCTGAGAACTTAACCCCAGCAACAGAGATTCCACCGATTTTAACCCCCGATTCGCCGATGTGGAAGAAGCTACGCTCACCCTCCACGTTTTTCTTCAATGATGGAGCAATCCGGACAACCCCCGCTACCATGTACACGGGAGTTATGTGGCGGCAAGATACCCTCAACGACGATGTGTTGGTAGATGATTTCAGCGTTTTAAACGTTGTTGGAAACTCAGACGGCAACACTTTAGCTTCTGGCAATTTCGACCCACAATCTGAGCGTTGGGTTCTTTCAATTACGCCCGGTCTGCCACGTTATTCGGCAATGATGTTAGGTGTTTTTGCGATTACGGGAAGGTTTGAGCAAGTAGGGTATTTTTCGCTGATTGGCTCAGGATACACCATAAATGATAATTTCCCGAATGGCATTTCGTACGTCCGCGATATTTGGATGCGAGACGAAAACGCCTTAACAGCTGGCGATCGAATTAAAGAAAATGTACTGCTGACGGGATTTATGGCGAACAATAACGGCTACTTTTTTGAAAACGATGCTGAAAAACAATTTTGGACAATCAATAATAGTCAACAGTACGCCAAGCGAAGCACATACCCGGGAAATTTCTTAGGAAATATAGCAACAACCTCCGCCAAGATTAACGGCGGCGGACAAGGCTTTGTG
>JANQUM010000108.1:0-302 GCA_030731175.1 Spirosomataceae bacterium | reverse complement strand
GCTTTGTACTTTCCGAAAGCACGTTAAAAAACGTAAAAACCAAAGATTTTTTTCAGTACGATACCGCAACTGACAAATGGACAAAACGAGCGGATTTTCCGGGCGAAGACCGCAAAGAAGGGATACTTTTTGGCATTGCCGATAAAGTGTACTACGGCCTCGGTCAAAGTAAAACCGAAGCCAAGGGTTTTAGAGACATTTGGCAATACGACCCCGCAACAGATACTTGGGTGAATTTTGCTACTTTCCCCGGAGGCGGAAATGTGAGACTCATGACGTGCTCGGTTTCAGGTAAACAATAC
>JANQUM010000107.1:5859-9112 GCA_030731175.1 Spirosomataceae bacterium | reverse complement strand
TGTATTTACCGTGAGTAACACAGCTGTAAATAATAAAGATGTTTCGTTTTTTCAGAAAGATGACAAAATCTACATAACATCTATTAACGGTTTTACTGAGGGTGAACAACTTGTAAAAATTGCTTATGGCGGAAAGCCGCCCGTTGCGGTTCGTCCACCTTGGAACGGTGGTTTTACTTGGACAAAAGACGTGGACGGCAATGATTGGGTTGCAATTAATATGCAGGCGGAGGGCGGAAAAATGTATTTTCCATGCAAAGACCACCCCAGCGACGAGCCCAATGAAGGCGTTGATATGAAGATTACCGTGCCTTCAAACCTGTTGGTTGCCGGCCCGGGTTTATTGATAAGCACAAAAACAAAAAACAAAAAATCGACCTTTCACTGGAAAACGAATTATACAATTAGCAACTACTGCATCCTGTTTAATATTGGTAAATACAAAGTGGTGAAAGATGAATTTACCACAATCAAAGGCAACGTTGTTCCCATCGAATTTTATGTTTTAGAAGCCGACGAACAACACGCCGCTAAAGTGATAGCAACCAAAAAAAGAGATACGGAGATTCTTGAAAAATACTTCGGTGAATACCCGTGGGTAAAAGAAAAAATCGGAATTGCGGAAGTTCCTAATTCGGGTATGGAGCATCAAACGATGATTACGTTTGATAATAAATTTGTTTACAAAAAAATAGGCGGTCAAGAGTACTCCGCAAACCTTTTCCACGAATACGCACACGAATGGTGGGCAAATAAGGTAACAAATAATGATTGGGATCACATGTGGATTCAAGAAGGAATTGCTACGTACTCAGAAGCCTTGGCGATGTTAGAACTTGGCGGTGAAGCCGCTTACGATGACATGATAGCACGCCACCGAAGAGGTGTAAAAAATAGACAACCCATGGTACTCGGTCACGCCGCCACAGAGCAGGAGGTGTATTCTGGAGGTGATATCTACCTCAAAGGCTCGTTTTTCATGCACAGCCTGAGGAGCTTAATCGGCGACGAAGTATTTTTTTCGACGCTAAAAAAACTCGCTACCGCACCAGAATACACTTACGATAATTTCGTGTCCTCTGGCGATGTAGAAAAACTCTTTAGCAAAGCTGCTAACCAAGATTTAAAGCCGTTTTTTGATTTCTATCTAAAAACGGCAAGCAACATTGAAGTCATTGTAAAAGAGATTGAATTTCATAAATACGAAATCAAAATTGCCAATTTCTTTATGCCATTACCTTTTGAAGTTATGGCAAATGGTAATCTGACCAAGAAATTGATTGGTAGCGAAGGGATAATTATTGAGAGCCATATGCCTCCACTAATCGATCCCAAAGGAGATTACCTAAAAACAGTAACGTTGAAATAATGAAAAATAGTAAAATTGCTTTGCTCGGATTTGTCCTTTTTCTAAACCCATTATTCTCTTGGGCGGACGATTACCCAATCAATAAAAATATTGATATTAAGCATTACTCGTTCGAGTTGGTTTTGTCTGACGAAACAGATGAAATAGTGGGCAAAGCCAAAATAACCGCTTTGTTCAAAAAGGCTGGCGAGCGAACTCTTAGGTTGGATTTGGTCAACCAATCTCCCGTAAACCAAGGAAAAGGGATGTTAATCGAAAAAGTATTGATTGGAAATCAACCAGTGATTTACTCGCATAAAAACAATGAAGTCATCATAAATTTACCAAAACCCAGTACCGAAAACGAAGAAGTTACCCTCACGGTAGTTTACCGCGGGATTCCCGCCGATGGGCTTAGAATTGGTGCAACAAAATACGGAGACAGAAGTTTTTTTAATGAAAATTGGCCCAATAGAGCAAGGCATTGGCTGCCAACGGTAGATCACCCGTCAGACAAAGCCACGTCAGAGTTTATTGTGAAAGCCCCGTCACATTATAAGGTGATTTCTAACGGTTTGCTGCAAGAAGAATCTGATTTAGGTAATGCTGTAAAACTCACTCACTGGAAACAATCCGTGCCCGTTTCTTCGTGGTTATTCGTTTTAGGAGTGGCAGATTTTGCGGTGAAATATGTTGACACTTTTGATGGAAAGTCAATTGAGAGCTGGGTTTACTCCAAAAATAGAGAAACTGGCTTTTATGACTTCGACGAGCCAACAAAAAAAGTACTTGAGTTTTACTCAAACTACGTCGGGCAGTTTGCTTACGAGAAATTGGCTAATATTCAGTCTGCAAGTGTGGGCGGCGGCATGGAAACTTCATCGGCAATATTTTATGGCGAAAACCTTATAAACGGAAAAAGAGACGAACGGCTTCGCAACGTCGTAATTCATGAACTTGCCCATCAGTGGTTTGGGAACGCCGTGACAGAAACCACTTGGGACGACGCTTGGCTGAGTGAAGGTATCACCACTTATTTTACCTTAATGTTTATTCAAAACGAATACGGCGAAGAGGAGTTTCAACAAGGATTAGCGAAGGCAAAAAAGGCTGTTTTGGAGCTTACACAAAAAATGCCAGACTTCAGTATCATCAGCCCGAGGTCTCCCGAAAATGAACCCGTCACGAGCGGGCTTACCTATCAGAAAGGGGCGTGGTTTGTGCATATGCTACGAGATTTAATGGGTGAAGTAGCCTTTAAAAGCGGAATCCGAACGTATTACGCTAAATTTTATAATGCCAATGCTACAACTGATGATTTTAGAAATGCGATGGAAGCAGCGTCGGGAAAAGACTTGAAACGCTTTTTCAATCAGTGGCTTTACCAACCAATAAACCCGAATATCGAAGGAGTGTGGGAATTTAATTCCGAGGGAAAAAAACTTCAAGTTACCCTAAATCAAATACAGGAGGGAGGCATAATTTTTGAGCTACCGATAGAAATTGGCTATTACGAAATGGGTAGTTCAGATTTGAAAGTCTTGAAAACTACCATGTCTGAAAAGCAAAAAGTGGTGCTTTTTAACGTCGAAACAGTCCCCGAAAAAGTAGTAATTGACCCACGAAATGTGCTACTGAATTACAGTAAACTAATAGCAAAATAAGATGCAAAAGCCGCTACGAAAAATATTTTCGAGCCATCAGATTTTTCAATCAGACAGCTCGAAAACAGGAATTGTTACCGTGCCGCGAGCACTTCAATATCAAACGATAACGGAGCGTTACCCGGAATGTCTCCACCCGCTCCCTGAGCACCGTAGCCCAGCGAAGAAGGAAAAATGAGCGTGCCTTTCTCGCCAACTTTTAGTTTGGCAATGCCTTCGTCAAAACCTTTGATTACTCTGC
>JANQUM010000107.1:0-5849 GCA_030731175.1 Spirosomataceae bacterium | reverse complement strand
TTCATTATGTTACCGCAAAGGGCGGAAAGAAGCAAAGTAATAGTACTTATAAAACTTTCTATACTTTACGGCTTTGGCTCTTTGCGGTTAAATATTTTGAGCGAAAGGTGCTGCTTACCTCGCCGAAATTACCTCAATGTCAAATAATAACGGCGTATTACCCGGAATATCTCCGCCTGCTCCCTGTGAACCGTACCCCAAAGAAGAAGGGAAAATAAGTGTACCTTTTTCGCCAACTTTAAGTTTGGCTATGCCTTCGTCAAAGCCTTTTATGACCCTGCCGCCGCCCAATACAAAATCAAACGTGCCAGCGTCAAATTGTTTGCCTGATAATAATTTGCCTGCATATTTCACGGTTACGTTTTGTCCAACTTTTAAAGCCGCTCCTGATGCATTTGGAGTAGTAAGAATAAACCGAAGACCCGAAGCCGTCTTTTCGGTCACGGACAAATTATTTGCCGTAAGGTAATTCTCAATTTGTTCTTCTTCGGGAATTGTTGGTCCTGAATCTTTTGAACACGATAAAAAAGCGAAACCTGCCATAAGTAGAAGAAAAAGGTATTTTGTCATTTTGAATTTATAATTTTGAGGTGCAAAAGTAGGGATTTTATTCTTTATTTTTTTGTCGTGAAAGTTATTCGTGGTGTAGGGCCTTAGATCCGATACAGTGTTGTATCACGCATTTCCGTAAAAGAAAAAGTGTGCTAAACATCCCAGCTCTGCCTTTAACGATGCTTAGTTTCGACTTGCAGAGGGGGTTGGTTTACCTGCTGCCCGTTTAGGAAAATTTACCGATATAAATTTATCCCAAATACTCAAGTTTTCAATTTTATCTTCAAATGCTAAAGTAAAGGCAGAGCGGGACATATTTAATTAAGATGAAAACTATAGAACAACAAATTGAATTATTTAAAAACAACCGATTTTTTTGTAACGAAGAACAATATTATGAATCAATGAGTGAGTTTGATGAAATATTTAACTCAAAAGATATTGAAAAACTGTATCCTCTTCTATACTTAATAGACGATGATTCCGAACATTCGGAAATAACTCAAGTATTTGTAGATGGGATTATGTCATTTTATGATTTGAATAAGAATCGATTTGTCGAAATAATCATAGAAAACATTGATTTATTGCATCAAAATGCAAAAGAATGGTTAGAAATAATCGTCATAAATATTACAAATAATAATGAATCCAAAGAACTCGTATTAAATAATTTAAAACGTTTGCCTAAGGAAAATTTACAGAAGTTTAAAGATGTATATTACAAAATTTCAATTGCCCATCCAGTTTGTAAATATAACAAAATATATAATTTACTGGACGTGGTTTAATTCCGCTCTGCCCTTTAATTAAACCCAAACCAATGAAACCAACCTACAAAATCAACAATATCCAAGACCTTGACTCGCCGTCATTGATTATTTACAAAGAGGTGATGCAGTCAAACATCAGCAAAATGACTGAAATCGCGGGTTCGGCTGATCGGCTTATGCCGCACGTCAAAACCAATAAATCTGTCAATGTGGTGCAGGCAATGATAGCGACGGGAATCAATAAATATAAATGCTCAACCATTGCGGAAGCAGAAATGCTCGGAATGGCGGGAGCGGAGAATGTGTTGATTGCCCATCAACTCGTCGGACCAAAAGTTAATCGGCTGCTTTCGCTCATTGAAAAGTATCCTGACACAAATTTTGCTTCGTTGGTAGATGACTTCCAACTAATTTCTAAGATGCAGGCTCTGTTTAGTGAGTCGGGTAAGACGGCTCGGGTTTACATTGATGTGAATAACGGTATGAATCGGTCTGGAGCGGAGGTTTTTAAACTTTCACAGTTAGCAATTCACATCGGAGATTGTAAAAATATTACACTCGAAGGTTGGCACGTGTACGACGGTCACCACCGCGAGGAAGCGTTCATTGACAGAAAAATTGGCATCGAAAACGATTTTGAAAGTTTCGATAAGTTTTTGAAGGAAAACCCAGGTTTACCGCAGAAGGTCATTGCGGGAGGTTCTCCGGCGTTTACCGTTCACGCCCAAAACGAAGCTCACATTTGCAGCCCCGGCACGTCCGTTTTTTGGGATTGGGGCTACGGCGACCGTTTTCAGGAACAAACCTTTGAATACGCCGCTCTCGTTCTTACAAGAGTGATCTCAAAACCAACCGAAGGAATCGTTGCCATTGATTTAGGTCACAAAGCCATTTCAGCAGAAAATCCGATTGAGAAGCGAGTTCGTTTCCTAAATTTAGAAGGTTACGAACTATTAAGTCAAAGCGAAGAACACGGCGTTTTGCGGGTGGATAATTGGGAGGAAATTTCGGTAGGAGACGAGCTTTTGGGCGTTCCGTACCACGTTTGCCCGACGGTAAACTTGTACGACGAAGCATACATCGTTTCTGAAAATCAGCAAGTTGATATTTGGGAGATTATCGGAAGAAAGCGGCGGATTAACTGCTAAAATACGTTGATTCAAGGGTTTTGAAAAGGCTTGAATAGTTGTTTTGACAACTAATAGTGAATTAAGTACGGTTTTTTTTTATTATCTTTGCGGCACGGTTCGTTGCTACTCGCAACAAAATAATCTTCCCGTTTTTTTACAGTTAACACAACAAAATGGATAATAAGCTTCGTATTCTTTACGTCACCAGTGAAATTGACCCCTTCTTAGAACTTACCGAAATTGCCAAATTAATAAAGAAATTACCACAATCCATGCAAGAACGAGGCATGGAAGTCAGAATCTTAATGCCTAAGTTTGGAACTATTAACGAGCGTAAAAACCGTTTGCACGAAGTAGTTCGGTTGTCTGGCATCAACATCACAGTTGGAGACGAAGAAAAGCCGCTCATTATCAAAGTAGCTTCAATATCAGCAGCAAAATTGCAGGTTTATTTTCTTGACAATGAAGACTATTTCAACCGGAAATCCGTTTTCTCAAACAAGAAAGGCGTTTTTCACGAAGATAATGACGAGCGGGCAATATTTTTCTGTAAAGGCGTGTTAGAAACGGTAAAGAAATTAGGCTGGGCTCCGGATATCGTGCATTGCACCGACTGGATGACCGCTTTAGTACCTTTATACCTGAAAACGACCTACAAAAACGATCCGGTTTTCCAGAATTCGAAGTCGATTTTTACGGTTTACGGAAACACATTTGAGCATAAATTTAGCGACGACATCATCTCTAAAGCAAAAATGCTCGACATAACTGATGAAATGTTGGCTAATCTTAGTTCTGCTGACTTTTTAGGTTTTATGAAAATCGGTGTTCAATACGCTGATTTGGTAGTAAACGCAAACGCAAACATGGACGCCGATCTGAGTAAAATGTTAGACGAACTTGCACAAAATAAAATAGATAAGAATATTGATGAAGAAAACATCACTGACCAATTTTTTGACATCTACAACGAGCTTGCAGCTTGATTTAATGAATAGTAACCTAACAAAAATGCGGAACGTAGCAATAATGCTACTTTCCGCTTTCTTTTTTTCCTGCGAGGACCCCACAGACATCGCTTTTGCGAATTTGGGCGGTGCAAGCCTATCCACATTCTTTACCGATACATTGGCTGTAACTCGTGCAACGGTTAAACTTGACTCAGCCGTTACGTCAAATCAGGCTCAATTATTGGTTGGTGGTTTCACAGATCCGGTTTTCGGTTACGTGCGGTCAAATATGTATTTTCAGCCTTCACTTCCGCCCAATGCGACTACCGGCGGCGAATTTGCATTTACAGTAGAAAGCGGTGCAGTTTTTGATTCACTGAGACTATCGCTTCTCACCAGCCGTTATTACTTAGGTGACACCCTTGACAAGATAAACGTTACGGTACATCGTTTGAAGAGCCCTTTGAGTATTTCGCGGAATTATAATTTTGACGATGAAGTGCCGTTTGAGGCTCAACCGCTTGCGTCGAAAGAATTTAACCTCGATGAGATTTTCAACTCAACGCGTGATTCAATCCGAACGATTTCTTTTAACCTCCCAGAGATTATAGGGCAAGAATTATTTGCGTTAGCAAATACCGATGACGCATCCACAACAACAAAATTGACAAGTAAATTTGCTGGTTTTGTGGTTCGTGTAAATGGAAGGCCAAACGGATTATATGGTTTTCAGTCGAGTGCTTCTAATGGAAGCGGTTCTGCACTAAACCTTTTCTACCACGAGGCTACGGCTACGACTGCATCTATATTTCCTTTTGATTTAAACGGAAAACGTTACAATCAAGTAACGGCAGATCGCTCTGGAACACCCATTGCATCGCTACTCAGTGCCGGAAATGTACTTTCGAGTACAGATAGCGGTGGTAAAACCTACATTCAGGCAAGTACGGGTATTGGCACAAAGGTTACGTTCCCGTCGTTAAAAAATATACCGAACGGTAGCTTGATAAATTCCGCTATTCTTACTTTTGACATTGATACTACGGTTATAAGCACATTTTTTCCGCCGTTATCTACAGTAGTACTTGCCGAGGTAGATATAAATAATAAAATGATTAAACGGTCTACCAATACGCCTTTTTTGGTCAATCTCGGTAGTAGTACAAACGGGATTCCCGGATTGTACAATTCAACTTCTAAAACTTATTCGCTTGACCTGACAGTTTACTTGCAAAGCGTAGTAAACGGATTAAAACCTAATACCTCAGGCTTAGTACTTTTGCCAGCGTCGTTGACCGTAAATTCAGATGCTATTTTGTCAAATGGAACTCTCTCGCGTACCGTATTAACGAACGCGAAACTCTCTTTATATTACTCAAAAAAATAAGCTTATTTTATGTGTGGAATCGTTGCATACGTCGGAAATCGGGAGGCTGCTCCCATCATTTTAAAAGGGTTACAACGTCTCGAATACCGTGGTTATGACAGTGCCGGAATTGGCTTGCTTTCAGACGGAAATTTGAACATTTTCAAGAAAAAAGGTAAAGTTGCAGACTTACGGGCAGAACTTGTTGGAAAAGACTTAACTGCTCAAATCGGGATTGGACACACCCGGTGGGCAACGCACGGCGAGCCGAACGACGTAAACGCACACCCGCACGCCGCTAATTCGCAAAATTTGGCGATTATCCACAATGGTATTATAGAGAATTACGGTTCGTTAAAAAAACGCCTAATGGCGGAAGGCTACGAGTTTTCGAGCGATACTGATACTGAAGTTTTGATAAATTTCATTGAATATGTCAAAAAAAGTAAGGATTGTTCCACCGAAAAAGCAGTACGCTTAGCGTTGCAGGAAGTAATTGGTGCGTACGCTATCGTTGTTATTGATAAAAACGAACCGAATAAACTCATCGCCGCCCGAAAAGGAAGTCCGCTCGTAATAGGAGTTGGTGAAAACGAGTTTTTCTTTGCCTCTGACGCCACACCGATTATAGAATACACCAATGACGTAGTATATCTTGACGATTTTGAAGTTGCCGTTGTGATGAATAACGAACTGACAATCAGGAATTTAGAAAACGTAGAAAAGGGAGCGTTTATCCAAACGGTTGAGTTAGAACTTGCCGCCATTGAAAAAGGCGGATTCGACCACTTTATGCTCAAAGAAATTTTTGAGCAGCCGCGTTCCATCGCAGATTGTATGCGGGGAAGAGTCCGTGCTGACGAGGCGTTGATTCAACTCGGTGGTTTGCACGATTACCTCGATAAATTAGTCAAAGCAAAACGCATCGTTTTTGTGGCTTGCGGAACGTCTTGGCACGCCGGATTAGTTGGCGAATACTTGTTTGAAGAACTCGCCCGAATAAACGTAGAAGTTGAGTACGCCTCGGAATTCCGCTATCGAAATCCGATTATTAAAGAAGGCGATATCGTGATTGCCA
>JANQUM010000106.1 GCA_030731175.1 Spirosomataceae bacterium | reverse complement strand
AAGAACTATAACGGGCATTAGCCACCATTTTTTACGTTCTTTCAGGAAATTCCAGAGGTCTTTTATTAAATCCATGAGATAATTTTGTTGGTCAATTAATCCAAAACGAAAGTTTCTTGCCAGTTTTCTTTGTCTTCAAAATTTGGCTGGTCTTTTTTATCAAAAATGTAATTTCCAATCACGAGGTAGTCCATTTCTGTTCGCATAAAGCACTTGTATGCATCTTGCGGCGTGCAGACAATTGGCTCGCCCCGAACGTTAAAACTCGTATTTACCACAACACCAACACCCGTAATATCTTTGAACGATTTTATGAGTTCGTAGTAACGTGGGTTTGTTTCGGTGTGTACTGACTGAATCCTCGCCGAGTAATCAATATGCGTGATTGAAGGCAAATCAGATCGTAAGTAGTAAAGTTTATCTTTGAGGTCAAAGGTTTCGTAACCTGCGGGGTACGGAATGCGTTTGTTCTCGTTCACTTTATGCACCAAAAGCATATACGGAGAGTCCGTTTCGCACTCGAAATGCTCTTTCACGTCTTCTGCCAGGACCGATGGAGCGAATGGACGGAAACTTTCCCGGTACTTAATTTTCAAGTTGAGTTTTTTCTGCATTTCGGGGCTTCTCGGGTCACCCAAAATACTGCGATTTCCTAAGGCACGTGGGCCAAATTCCATTTTTCCTTGAAACCATCCTACCACGTTTTCGTCTGCTAAATAAGCGGCGGTTTGCTTCGCAACGCTGCTAAAATCTACGTGGTGAGCGTAAACGGCTTTGTACTTTTTAGCCATCAACTCCACATCCATATCGCTGTATTCTGGCCCGAGGTACGAGCCACTCATACTATCAAGTTTATCTTTTTCAACTATTCTTTCGTTGCCGAAATAAATATAGTTTGCCGCTAAAGCCGCACCTAAAGAACCACCTGCATCTCCCGCCGACGGCTGGATATATACATTTTCAAAAACATCAGCTAATTGAATTTTACCATTGGAAACGCAATTTAGAGCAACTCCACCAGCTAAAACTACATTTTTTGAACCTGTCAGACGCTTTGCTTCGTGGCACATTTTGATAACTACCTCTTCGGTAATTTCCTGAATAGCAAGCCCAAGATCGCAATGGTGTTGCTCAAGTTCGTCTTCGGCTTCTCTACGCTGAAACCCAAATAGCTTTGCCCATTTATCATCCCGAACCATGCGTAGCCCAGTAGAATAATTGAAATAGCTTTGATCGAGCCAAATTGAGCCGTCGTCGTAAACCTTAATTAATTTGTCTTTTATGATTGTTTTGTAGCTTTCTACTCGCTCAGAACCCGTGTTCCCGTAGGGAGCCAAACCCATTAATTTGTACTCGCCGGAGTTTACTTTAAAACCCAAGAAATACGTAAACGCCGAATATAGCAAACCTAAAGAATGCGGAAATCGCAATTCTTTTAAAACGGTAATATCATTTCCCTTTCCGTAACATATGGAAGCCGTTGACCACTCTCCTACACCATCAATAGTCAGGATTGCGGCATCATCATACGGTGACGGATAAAATGCACTTGCGGCGTGAGATAAGTGGTGTTCAGGAAAAAGGAGTTTGACTTTTTTCTTGTCAAATTCTTCAATTTCTGATAGGGCTTTATAAATTTCTCTTTTTAGGAAAAGTTTTTCTTTTAACCAAACCGGAATTGCGGTGATGAAAGAGCGGATTCCTTGCGGGGCAAAAGCGTAATAAGTTTCCAATAAGCGTTCCATTTTTAGGAGCGGCTTGTCGTAAAACACAATTGCATCTAA
>JANQUM010000105.1:4291-9150 GCA_030731175.1 Spirosomataceae bacterium | reverse complement strand
TCCCACCGAAAAAATGCGGGAAATAACCCATCGGGTGAATTGATTCAAGATTTCTCACAAAGTAAAAGCCACTGCAAAATCATGCAGCGGCTTTTTTTGGTTTGTAAGTAAGATTGTGAACAGTTTTAGAAAATCCTCAAACCTTATACGTTAAACCTAAAGTGCATCACGTCTCCGTCAGCAACTACGTATTCTTTTCCTTCTACGCGTAAACGTCCGGCATCGCGGGCGGCAGCTTCTGAGCCGTATTTTACGTAATCATCGTAGCCAATTACTTCGGCACGGATAAATCCACGCTCAAAATCATTGTGAATTACGCTGGCTGCTTTCGGGGCTTTCCAACCTTGAGAAATTGTCCAGGCACGCACTTCTTTTTCACCGGCGGTGAAGTAAGTATTGAGGTTCAATAATTTATACGCCGATCGAAGCAAACGGTCAAGCCCGGCTTCGGTCATGCCGTATTCTTCCATAAAAAGAGCTTTATCGTCGGGGTCGGTTAGTTCAGAAATATCCGCTTCAACTGAGTTATTTAGCGTAATCATTTCTGCACCTTCGGCATCTGCTACAACTTGCAGTGCTTTAGAAAATGCATTTCCGGTGTGCATTGAGCCTTCGTCCACGTTTGCAACGTACAAAACGGGTTTGATAGTCAGTAAAAACATATCTGCCACGGCAGGAAGTTCTTCTTTTGTTAACTCCATTTCTCGCATATTTTTGCCTTGCTCCAGCCACGCTTTGCAGCGTTCTACTACGTCGAGTTCGGCTTTAGCTTTTGCGTCTCCACCTACGCGTGCCATTTTTGCGATGCGTTGAATTTTCTTATCCACGCTATCCAAGTCTTTCAATTGAAGTTCGGTGTCAATAATCTCTTTATCAGAAACCGGATTTATTGCTCCTTCTTCCCGCAATACGTTTTCGTTTTCGAAGCAACGAATTACGTGAATGATGGCATCCACTTCGCGGATATTTCCTAAAAACTTATTTCCTAAACCTTCGCCTTGGCTCGCACCTTTTACCAGTCCGGCAATGTCCACAATTTCAATTTGAGTTGGCACAACCCGCTGCGGATTTACAAGTTCTTCCAATTTTTTCAAACGTTCATCCGGCACATCTACCAAACCCACGTTGGGATCAATGGTACAGAAACGGTAATTGCTCGCCTGAGCCTTCGCACTGCCCGAGATGGCGTTGAATAAAGTTGATTTTCCTACGTTGGGCAACCCAACTATTCCTGCTTGAAGAGCCATATTTTTTGATTTATATTTTAGATCCTGTACCCGAGATATTCGGAATGAGATTGGAGAGCCTTATTTTTCTAAGCTGATCTTTTAAAACGGCTGCAAAAATACGTAAATAAATGGAAAAGGTTTTTATCGGCTTTCATTTATCCGTTAAGGGTAAGTTTCCAAACCAAAAAATAAACTCAACAGCCGCAAATTCACTATCCAACAAGGTCCTGTGTTGAGTTTCAGAACGGTTTGGCTATTTTTGAATCCTATTCAACCAAACCTATCATTTATTTTATGAAAAAAATCTCAACTTCCGCAGTACTTCTTAGCGTCGCCGTGCTTCTTACGAATTGCACAAATACCGAAACAGCCGAAGAAAAAACCACTGAAGTGGTAATTGAAGAAATGCCCGAAAACATCGGTGTGGGAGCAGCAGCCCCAGCATCTGCCGAAGTTTACTTGGACGGAACCCGCGAAATGCTCGACGAAAAGTGGGAGTATTGGAAAGGTCCACGCTTTAAAGCCACTGGAGATAAAATTGCGTGGTTTGCCGTAACTGATCCCGTTGACGGTGGTTCAGTAATAAATACCAACGATCCCGCCGCCGCCGGAGGTCTGTACGGAGCCGCCGATATTGTAACCAAAGAAAAATTCAAAGACTTTAGGGCTCACATAGAGTTTTTAATCGAAAAGCCGGGTGGAAATAGCGGCGTTTACCTGCAAAATCGGTACGAAATTCAGGTGCTCGACGGCGATTCTACGCAACACGGCTTAGGTGCGGTTATCAACGAACAAGACTCGCCGTACTTTGCTTACAATGGATTGGGAAAATGGAATGCGTACGACATTAATTTCCGTGCCGCCCGCTTTGACGCTGACGGGAAATTGACCGAAAAGCCGCGGGTAACGATTTACTTCAACGGCAAAAAAGCCCACACTGATGTAGAAATTCAGCAGGTTCACGGCGGAGAAAACTCAGGACTTGACGGCGGAAACGACGGCGGAAAAGGAATCACGGATAGACCGGGCGGACTAAAACTTCAAGCCGAAGGACACGACGTGCTTTACCGTAATATCTGGATTGAAAAGAAAGACATTACCGAAGCAACTACTGATTTTTGAGTTGATAATTTACATTAAACCCCATAGGATTTGTATTCGTTGAGTACGAATCCTACGGGGTTTTGCTTTTTACGCTTTTTAAAATTAAAGTAGCTCCAACGCCTTTTCAATCCGTGAAATAACTTCGGTTTTACCCAAAATTTCGAGCGTGAGCATTAAGTCTGCTCCACGCCCCTGACCCGATACCGCAAGACGAAGTGCCTGCATAACTTTTCCGGGTTTGATTTCAGCGGCGGTTAGGTTTTCAAAAATAGCATCGTGAATTTGCTGAGAATTAAAATCTTCCACGCTTTGTAACGCTTCTATAATGAGCGGCATTGCGGTTTTGGCTTGGTCGTTCCATTGCTTTGCAGCAATTGCTTCTTCGTATTTCGTTGGAGCTTCAAAAAGGTAAGGAGCTTCGGTGATGAATTCCTTCGGAAACGTTACGCGGTCTTTCAAAAGCTTTACTAAAGAAGCGGCAAATTCATCTGTAATTTCCGTTTCTGCATTTGCTTTCGCTAATTCAACCAATTCTTCATCTGGTAAGGCACGGAGGTATTGCTGATTATACCACTGGGCTTTTTGAATGTCAAACCTCGCACCTGAGCCGTTTACCCTTTCAATACTAAAGGATTCGATTAGCTCTTCCATTGTGAATAGTTCTTGCTCCGTTCCGGGGTTCCAGCCTAAAAAGGCAAGGAAATTCACCATTGCTTGGGGCAAATAGCCGTCTTCTCTAAATCCACGGGCAACATCACCACTTTCTGGGTCAGTCCATTGCAACGGAAAAATCGGAAAATCTCCCAGTAAACCGTCACGCTTGCTCAATTTACCGCTGCCTTCAGGCTTTAGTAAAAGTGGAAGGTGGGCAAATTCGGGATGTTCCCAACCAAACGCACGGTACAATAAAATATGTAACGGAGCGGATGGCAACCACTCTTCGCCACGAATTACGTGCGTAATTCCCATCAAATGGTCATCTACAATATTGGCAAGATGGTAGGTCGGCATTCCGTCGGCTTTCAGTAAAACTTTATCGTCAATGGTGGACGAATGCACCACGACCCAATCCCGGATCATATCTTTAAAGCGAACCTCTTCTTTGATCGGTACTTTCAAACGAATAACGCACGACTCGCCGTTTGCCCGTCGTTTTTCAACTTCATCAGCCGAGAGTGTCAACGAGTTTTTCATCTGCATTCTCGTTACCGAATTATACGACGGATTATCCACCTTCTCCGCAATCAAGCGTTCCCGCAAGGCATCAAGCTCATCGGTCGTATCAAAAGCGTAGTACGCCTTGCCCGAATCAATTAATTGTTGAGCGTATTCTGCGTAAATAGCTTTCCGCTCCGATTGTTTGTAAGGAGCGTGTTCGCCGCCCAATTTCGGGCTTTCGTCAAAATTAATTCCAACCCAAGCGAGTGCTTCCTGAATGTAATCTTCCGCACCTTCAACGTAGCGGTTTTGGTCGGTATCTTCAATGCGGAGGATAAATTCTCCGCCCAATTTTTTAGCTAAAAGGTAATTATATAGGGCCGTCCTGACACCGCCAATGTGAAGCGGGCCGGTTGGACTTGGGGCAAAACGTAAGCGAGCAGACATTATATTTTATTTTTTGAGATGCTTGTCCCGAGATATTCGGGATGGGATTGACGAAAAGCCTTTTGCTTTTTCGGGCTGCAAAGGTACGGTTTTTCGTACAAAACCCCATCGGGGTGGTATTATTGTAGCAAGAAAAGTTTTTCCAAACAACAACCCGGAACGGGTGATATCACCTAACGTAGTGCCATTCTTTCGAGGTTTACCATGATTCGTTCATTTATCAGAAAAGCACGCTTCTTTTATACTTTTCGATGAAAAATCTTGAAGCAATTATTCATTTCGTATATTTCTACTTTTAAAGCTACGTTCTATGCGTTAGCTTTGAATATTCAAAAGAATATTTTCTTTTGCAGCCAATTTCTACTTTTCAAAAAAAATCACCAGAGAAATCATTATGAAAGAATACGTAAAACCCATAAAACGGATATTAATTGCAAACCGTGGAGAAATTGCCATTCGTATCATGCGGGCGGCTACCGAATTGGGTATTACCACCGTTGCTATTTATACTTACGAAGACCGTTATTCACTTCACCGCTACAAAGCCGACGAAGCCTACCAAATTGGGCAGGAAAACGACCCGTTAAAACCCTACCTTGATATTGAAAGTATTATTTTGCTGATGAAGCAAAAGAATATTGACGCCGTGCATCCGGGTTACGGTTTTCTTTCGGAGAACGAATTGTTCGTTCGTCGGTGTCGGGACGAAGGTATTATTTTCGTCGGTCCAACGCCCGAAGCCATGAATCAGCTCGGCGATAAAGTAATGGCGAAAAACCTTGCCACAAGAGCCAACGTACCGCTTATTCCCGATTATCGGGGCGATGATTTAGACAACCTTGATATTGCCGTAGAAAAAGCCGCCGAAATTGGGTATCCGGTTATGATCAAAGCCGTTGCTGGCGGTGGCGGACGAGGAAT
>JANQUM010000105.1:1047-4191 GCA_030731175.1 Spirosomataceae bacterium | reverse complement strand
AAATTGGGTATCCGGTTATGATCAAAGCCGTTGCTGGCGGTGGCGGACGAGGAATGCGAGTTGTTAGAGTTGCAGAAGACTTCGAGAAACTATACAACGAAGCCCGAAACGAAGCTCAAAATGCTGTTGGGAATAATAAAATTTTCATCGAAAAATTTGTGGAAGACCCGAAGCACCTCGAAGTGCAACTTCTGGGCGATAATCACGGAAATTTACTTCATCTCTACGAGCGGGATTGCTCCGTGCAACGCCGTTTTCAGAAAGTAGTTGAAATAGCTCCTTCGTTTGGCTTAAAACAAGAAACCCGAGATAAGCTCTACGAATACGCCCTCAAAATTGGTAAAGAAGTAAATTATTCCAACGCCGGAACGGTTGAATTTTTGGTGGATAAAGAAGAGAATGTTTATTTCATTGAGGTAAATCCCCGCATTCAGGTAGAACACACCATCACCGAAGAAATTACTGGCGTTGACATTGTGCGGTCGCAGATTTTGATTGCGATGGGTTACAAATTAAGCGATAATGCCATCTTCCTGCACAGTCAGAAAGACGTGCCGCTGAAAGGTTTTGCCATTCAGTGCCGTATCACAACAGAAGACCCAACCAACGGTTTCAAGCCAGATTTTGGAACGGTGATTGCCTACCGAAATGCCGCCGGATTTGGTATCAGATTAGACGAAGGAAGTGCGTATCCCGGCGTGAAAATTTCGCCGTATTTTGACTCCATGATCGTGAAAGTCACGGCTCGTGGCAGGACGCTCAAAGGTGCGGCTCAACGTTTGGGCAGAACGCTCGTTGAGTTCCGGATTCGGGGCGTAAAAACCAACATTCCGTTCTTGGTCAATGTAATCAATAACAAAGATTTCCAGAAAGGAAAAGCACAGGTTACGTTTATTGAGAACCATCCTGAATTACTAAAATTCAAGAAACCAAAAGACCGCTCGACCCGTGCCATGAAATTACTCGCCGAAGTAATTGTGAACGGAAACCCGACGGTCGGGAAAGTTGAAAAACGAGATTTTAGATTACCAAAAGCACCAATTTTTGATCCGTATTCGGCGTATCCTGACGGCAACAAACAACGCCTCGACTCCATGGGAGCGGATAAATTCTCGAAATGGGTAAAAGATCAAAAGCAGATTCTTTACACCGATACCACTTTCCGTGACGGACATCAATCGCTGCTCGCAACCCGTATGCGAAGCATAGATATGATGGCAGTTGCCGAAGGTTTCGCGAAAGATTTCCCCGAATTATTTTCGATGGAAGTGTGGGGTGGAGCAACGTTTGACGTAGCAATGCGATTCCTCTACGAAAGCCCGTGGAAACGCTTGCAGCAATTCCGCGAAGCAATGCCGAATATGTTATTGCAGATGCTTTTCCGTGGTTCAAATGGCGTGGGTTATTCGGCTTATCCTGATAATCAAATTGAGAAATTTGTGGAAAAATCATGGGAAAATGGCATCGACGTTTTTCGCATTTTTGATTCGTTAAATTGGCTCGAATCCATGAAAACGAGTATTAAAGCGGTTCGGGAACGCACCAACGCCATTGCCGAGGTTGCCATTTGCTACACGGGCGAAATGCTCGACCCGAAGCAGCAGAAATACACGTTAGATTATTATACAACCATGGCTCGTCAGCTCGAAGACGCTGGAGCTCACATGATTGCCATCAAAGATATGGCAGGTTTATTGAAGCCATTCACTGCCGAAATTTTGGTAAGTAATTTGAAAAAAGCCGTTGACGTGCCAATTCATTTGCACACGCACGATACTTCGTCTATTCAGGCGGGGACGTACTTAAAAGCCATCGAATCTGGCGTTGATATTGTTGATTGTGCCATTGGTGGTTTATCAGGTCTTACTTCGCAGCCGAATTTCAACTCTGTTGTAGCGATGATGCAAGGACACGAACGCGAAAACCCGACGGATCTTCACCGCCTGAACCAGTATTCTAACTATTGGGAAGACGTGCGGGAAATATATTATCCGTTTGAGTCAGGCTTGAAATCAGGAACTGCGGAAGTGTACGATCACGAGATTCCTGGCGGGCAATATTCAAACCTTCGTCCACAAGCAGAATCGCTTGGAATTGGCGATAAATTTGACGAATTAAAGAAAAACTACGCCGTTGTAAACGGACTTTTGGGAGACATCGTGAAAGTTACGCCTTCCTCTAAAGTAGTAGGTGATATGGCGTTATTTATGACTTCTAATGACCTTGACGCGGAAGATATTTTCCGCAAAGGCGAAAATCTTTCTTTCCCTGAATCTGTAAAAGGATTTTTACGCGGTGATTTAGGTCAACCCTACGGCGGTTTCCCGAAAGAATTGCAGGAAGTAATTTTACGAGGAGGAAAAGCATACACTGACCGTCCGAACGCACATCTGGATCCAATTGACTTTGACAAGGGATTTAAGGATTTTGAAGTGAAGTTCCCGCACGCCGAGGACTTCCTTGATTACCTCAGCTACTTGATGTACCCGAAAGTATTTGAAGAGTTTTACGCCGCTCGTGAGAAATACGGCGATGCCAGTATTATTCCAACCCACGCTTTCTGGTACGGCTTAAAACCGAACGAAGAAATTCTGATTCAGATTGACGAAGGAAAAACCATCTTGGTTCGCTTCCTGTACTCGTCTGAACCTGATGAAGAAGGAAAACGTACAATCAGTTTTGAATTGAACGGACAAACTCGCCGAATTAAAGTGCGGGATAATAGCCAAGAAGTAACGCGTCCGCGAAATCAGAAAATTCAGAAAGCGGGAGACGTTGGTGCTCCGCTGCAAGGCAGAATTTCCCGAATTATGGTAAACAAAGGCGATGAAGTAGCGAAAAACGCTCCGTTATTCGTTATTGAAGCCATGAAAATGGAATCGATTGTTGCGTCACCAATAGACGGAACCGTTACCGCCGTAATGCTCACCGAAGGTGCAGTAGTTGAGCAAGACGACTGGGTTATTGAGATTACGAAAGATTAAAGGTTCAGCGTTGAAAATGCCCGATAATTAGAACAAGTTCTACTATCGGGCATTTTGTTAGCACATTCTAAAAAAGCAATTATGAAATCAACCCTCTCAGAAAACGATATAGAAAACTTTTGGATTAGATGTTACCTAAACTTAGAAAATGGTGTAATAA
>JANQUM010000105.1:0-1037 GCA_030731175.1 Spirosomataceae bacterium | reverse complement strand
TTACCGCCGTAATGCTCACTGAAGGTGCAGTAGTCGAGCAAGACGACTGGGTAGTTGAAATTACAGCAAGCTAAAGGTTAGAGGTTAAATGTTAAAACAAATGCCCGATAGTTGGATTGATTTCCAGTATCGGGCATTTTTACGTTGAATTAGCGTCTTTAATCCTTTGTCCTTTCTTTCAAATCTAAGAATTAAAAATGGTAATTCACGCCGTAATTCACGCCGATCATTTGCGGTCGTAATTGAGCCGACGAACCCGCTTCAAAATTGGAAACCAACGCTTGCTGAAATGCCGAACCGATTACCAATTCCCACTTTTCGTCAAATAAATAATTGAGCCGTACACCGCCCAAACCGCTTACACCAAGCGTACGAAATGCCGAATTACCCGCATTTAGTGAAGCAATATCTGTGGTTTCGCTTTGTAGCGTATTCTGCAAAAACATATCCGCAGACAGCCCGCCCGTAATTTCTAAATTCAACTTTTTACGCAATGGTATTTCGTATGCCAATTGTAACGGAACGCTCAGGTATTCGTAGCTATTTTTTAGTGTTTCCACCGAAGCCACCACGGCGTTCGATAACGTTTTATCTTGCGTCAAATAATCCTGCACAAACGGGTTTATTTCTCCCGTACTTTGGTTGAGTGTGTAAACATTTGAGTTTACGGGAGAATTTCCCTGAATATACCTTATACCCGACTCAAATGCCAAACGTTCGGTAAGTTGCTTGCCCGCCTGAATGCCAAAATTAAACGCCCGGCCATTGTTAAACTGTTGCACGGGGCTTCCGGTAGGAATTCCAAATGCGTTTTCCATGTCAGATGAATTTGATCCCGACACGCCATTTGGCACTCGCTGAATGGTAAAATTGGCGTCGTTTGCGGAAAATGACGCCGCATTTGCTGATGCCAGATTGTTTAGTCCGCCGTTTTGAAAGTTTGGTTTGAAAGGGGAGATTCCCGAGATAAGCCCAATCCAAGAGCGGCGTTTTTCTTTAGTTTCTTCGTTGATTATTGGTTCGTGGTAAGCCAATTT
>JANQUM010000104.1:5099-9286 GCA_030731175.1 Spirosomataceae bacterium | reverse complement strand
AAGCAGATACTGGCACAAAGATGGTTCACTTGGGAAAAAACACCAAAAGCCGGATTGTATCAAAAGGTATTTCGGCTGGAAAAAGCCAAAATTCTTACCGAGGTTTGGTTGATATTTCGAAACGTGCAGACAATGCTCGCAACTTCTCACAGTGCGATTCGATGTTACTTGGTGACCGTTGCGGTGCTCACACATTCCCTTATATTGAAGTTAAAAACCCAACTGCATCTGTAGAACATGAAGCAACAACTTCAAAGATTGGCGAAGACCAGTTATTTTATTGTAACCAGCGAGGTATTGATACTGAGGCGGCGGTTGCCCTAATTGTAAACGGTTATGCAAAAGAAGTTCTCAATAAATTACCGATGGAATTTGCAGTAGAAGCTCAGAAATTACTTGAGATTTCTTTGGAAGGTTCGGTAGGATAATTTTTAATTAAAATCAAATATACAACATGAAGAGTTTATTTTTAAGTGCGTTAGTATTGTTCACAAGTCTTACCGCGGCAAATTCTCAAGAATTTGCTAAAGTTGACAAAAGTGTACTTGATATAGCCTATTATCCAGCACGGGCAGCTTTCAAGAATTTTGCCAAAACAGACGAAGAAAAAGCGGGTTTAACTCCCAAAATTCGGGTAATCTATTCTCGGCCACTTGCTTCGGGTCGTTCAATTTTTGGCGAACTTGTACCGTTCGATCAGCCTTGGAGAGTTGGTGCAAACGAATCAACCGAAATCCAATTTTTGTCTCCAGTTCAAATTGGCAATAATGTCGTGCCAGCCGGACGCTACACAATGTACGCAATGTTAGCGAAAGATAACTGGACAGTTAAAATAAACTTAGACGTAGATGGTTGGGGAGCTTACGCTTATCGCCCTGAAATGGACGTAGCTTCAATTACAGTTCCTACCGCATCTGTTTCAGAGCCAATTGACGCTTTTTCGGTAGTGCTTTACGAAGCACCAAGTGGCATGGTTCACTTAAAAATGGGCTGGGACAAAACAGTTGTGGAAGTACCAATCAAATTACTTTGAGTTTCAAGCGTAAAATCGTTTTTGCATAAAAAAAGGAAGACTAAAATGTATTCCTTTTTTTATGCAAAAAATCGAACTACAGTAGGGTAAAAGCCACAGTTGTAATTAACGCTAATATTAGAGCCGTTCAATAATCATTGAACTTGCTCCGCCACCGCCATTACAAATTGCGGCAAGACCAAATTTTGCATCGTTTATTGTTAGTACGTTCAAAAGCGTAACTAATATTCTCGCCCCCGAACAACCAAGCGGATGACCGAGTGATACCGCTCCGCCGAGTGTATTCATTTTTTCGTGAGAAATATCGAAAGTCTTAGCAAAAGCCATAGGTACGGCTGAAAATGCTTCGTTCACTTCAAAGTATTCAATGTCAGAAATTTCCATTTTAGCCCTTAAAAGAGCCTTTTTTGTTGATTCTACGGGTGCGGTTGTAAACCATTCTGGTTCATGAGCTGCATCAGCGTAGCTGATTATTTTTGCCAGTGGTGTTAGATTATATTTTTGTAAAGCTTCTTCTGAAACGAGCATGAGTGCCGCTGCACCGTCGTTAATTGTCGATGCGTTTGCGGCTGTAACGGTGCCTTCTTTGGAAAAAACCGGACGTAGTGTCGGTATTTTTTCAAACATTACTTTTTTAAATTCTTCGTCCTCAGAAATAATAGAAACGTTTCCTTTTCTATCTTTTATTTCAACTCCGGCAATTTCATTTTTTAACAATCCCGCTTCGTTGGCCTTTGCCGCTCTTTTGTAAGATTCTATTGCGTACACGTCTTGTTGCTCTCGGGTCAGCTCGTATTTTTCTGCGGTAGCATCAGCGAAGCAGCCCATCGGCTGCGTTTGGTAAACGTCTGTTAAGCCATCTTTTGATAAACCGTCAATTAACTCCCCATTTCCAAAGCCGTAACCGTAGCGTGCTTTTCCGAGATAAAACGGAATCTGAGACATATTCTCCATTCCACCGGCAATTACAACATCTGATTGCCCGAGTTGAATTGACTGAGCGGCAAACATGACGCTTTTCATGCCAGATGCACAAACTTTATTAACAGTTGTTGCAGGAGTTTTATCAGAAATACCCGACTTAATAACTACTTGTCGGGCTGGTGCCTGGCCTGTATTTGCTTGACAAACGTGCCCGAAAAATAATTCGTCGATTGCGTCTGAAGGTATTTTAGAATCGTCAAGAATAGCCTTTACGGCTGTGACACCTAAGTCAATGGCGGAAACACCGCTAAACTGACCGCCAAAACTCCCGAGCGGTGTTCGTTTTGCAGAAACAATAAAAACATTTTCCATTTTTAAATAGTATTAGATGAAGCGTTAGAAACTTTATGTTCAAAAGTAACGATAAAAGAATTAAAATATGTTCTAATGCGTTTATGAAAGTATCAGTAATTTACAAACAAACTACAATTATATATTAGTGAATAAAACTAACGAAATATACAGCGACGAGGAAATAGGAGAAAATCATTATTCACCTTCAAACGAAACGCCTTTAAGAACCAACGCTTTTGAGCTTGATGACGATGCGAAAATTGATGCGATTTCCGTTCATTTTAAAGAAATAATGAACATTTTGGGTCTTGATCTCAACGACGATAGCCTGAAAGGAACCCCAAAGCGGGTTGCTAAAATGTACGTAAAAGAACTATTTAGTGGTTTGAATCCCGAAAACAAACCCTCAATAACCCTTTTTGACAACAGCTATAAATACAACGAGATTTTAGTTGAGAAAGATATCAAACTCCATTCTAATTGCGAACATCATTTTGTACCAATTGTGGGATTTGCTCACATCGGTTACGTTTCTTCAGGTAAAGTAATCGGATTGTCTAAGTTGCATCGCATTGTTGATTATTACGCTCGTAGGCCTCAAGTCCAGGAGCGGTTGACAAATCAGATTGCAATTGCTTTAAAAGAAGCATTAAGTACGGAAGATGTTGCAGTAGTGATACACGCAGACCATCAGTGCGTTTCGATGCGGGGAGTTAAAGACCAAACCAGTTCTACAATTACTTCTAACTTTGGCGGAATTTTTGAAAAAGCCGATAAAAGAAACGAGTTTTTGAGTTTAATTAAGGTAGGTAAATAAACAAAACTACTAGACATCGACTTGAATACATATAAAATTTAAAAAAGAGACGAGAGTCTCTTTTTTGTTGGGAAACAACTCAAAAATAAAAAAATGAAAAACTACTTAATAATTGGTGCATCGTCTGGAATTGGCGAAGCCGTTTCAAAACAACTCAAAGAAGCTGGAAACAATGTTTATTCAGCTTCTCGAAACGAACCAAAGACAACGGTTGACGGTCATATAAATTTTGATGCGACGGCTGCAGAATCTGCTGACTTTAGTTCATTACCCGAAACTATTCACGGAATCGTTTATGCTGCTGGAACAATAAACTTGAAGCCTTTTAATCGCTTAAAGTCAGAGGACTATCTGCGGGATTTGCAAGTAAACGTTCTTGGAGCAGTTCATGTAATTCAAGAAAACTTGAAAAGGCTTAAAGCAGCTGATTCGGCGTCAGTAGTGCTTTTCAGCACGGTTGCGGTGCAAACTGGTATGAGTTTTCACAGCTCGGTATCAGTTGCGAAAGGTGCTGTTGAAGGTTTAACTCGATCGCTTGCTGCTGAGCTTGCGGCGTCAAACATTCGTGTTAATGCTATTGCCCCATCATTAACGGACACGCCACTTGCGGGAAATCTACTTGCGAACGAAGAGAAAAAAGAAGCTGCTGGTAAACGCCATCCACTTGGTCGGGTTGGTACCGCTGCTGATATTGCGGCAATGGTAATGCTACTACTGTCGGAGAACGGATCTTGGATTACCGGACAAGTTATTGGCGTTGACGGTGGAATGGGAAGTTTGAAGTAATCAAACGCTTACTTTATCGATAATATCTCTAATTACTTCCGATAAGTAAGTGCCGTTATCTTTGCCGTACCAGCTCATTGTTATGGTTTCGTAGTTGCTTTTATCATAATGAATATCATCAGTTACGTAACCTACGTAACCGCCATTAAAACTTGTAACAATTAAGTTTAAGTTTTTGCTTTTGGCGTATTCGGTGAGCGGTTTCATCAGTTCACCAGAAAAATCACAAGGCATGCCAATTAACAGATTGTTTCCAACCTGAGCCACGTTTAC
>JANQUM010000104.1:0-5089 GCA_030731175.1 Spirosomataceae bacterium | reverse complement strand
TGCCAAAGAACTGGTAGAAAACCCAAGTTCTGAGGGCAAACTTTTGAGTTAAACGTGGCGTAGGTTGCCTTAGTGGCAATTTTAGTTTAAAAGTTCGAATTACATTAGACGTACTTTGGGATTTAAATTCGTTTTCAGAGAAAATCTCATTTACGACTGAACTTCCCTGATTTCTGACTTCGTCAAAATCATCAATTCCCCTTTGTTGTGGCCCCATACTGCCAACAGCCCCCGCCATAAAAACGGCAAACTCGTATTTTTCTTTTTCTAAGTCGTCAACTACTTTTCCAGCGTAATCCCGAGAGAGTTGCAGCGTTTTTGAATCCAGAACCGTTGAATGGGCGGCGTAAGTTGTAAAAATAAGTGGTTTACCTTCGCTGCGATTAAAAACAACTGAGCGTATTTGCGGGTCAATTGTTCCGTTTTCAATACCAACCAACCGGTTTTTTATATCAACAGTGTCAATATCCATTTCGTAAGTAACCGTCGTTTCTACAAGTCTGGATTTTGCCTTCACGAGTGAAGCAACAATCGCGTCGCTAATGATTTCCTCAATTTCAGGATTATAAGTTCCCGCAAAAAGTTTTCCGACCAATGTATCGTACCACGCACCAACACTATTGTGGCTGTGCGTTGCTCCGTAGTATATTTTAGTTTGATTTGCGTTAGACTGCTTCAACTTTTCGTTAACCAATTCGTAAATTGAAGGCGGTATAATCAGTAAATCAGCACTTGTAAAAGCAATTGTGTCATTTCCGTTGGCAACTAAAATGGTTCTTACAAATATAGAATCATGCACGGCTTCAAACGGTTTTCCTCTTCGGTTTCCGTAGCCTGCCATCGGAGTTGGGTAGCGTGGGGTGATGTTTTCTTTTGCAAACCCTACTGAAAGCACCGAATCTTTCGCCGTAAAATTTTGGCTGATTTTCAATGCATTAATTTGACTTTTCCATTCGGTGTAATAATCCATTTCCTGATAGGGCGTTTGGTCAATCGTTGTTACCATCGAAACAACAATTGCAAAGATCACAACCGTAATTTTTGACAGAACTTTAACTATCTTCTTTAACATCACTTTTTTTGAAAAGGTAAATAACCATGTTTATTGCCACTCCGATTAGGATGAATAATGCAAAAATACCACCAATGTTTGATAAAATCTTTACACCCTCTAAACCGTTAGATTTTTCTTCGCCTGAAAACGAGACCATCACAAACGCTAAAACGCCGATAAACACGCCCCAAATTATTTTAATATTTTTTGGTGATTCGGTGTCGTCATCAAAAAAATCTTCGGTGCTCAGATTACTCATTGCATCCGTGTTGGAGTCGGCGGCGGTAACGAAGGAAAGAAAAACGGTTAAGAGAAACAACGGAATTAGAAAACTACTGAAATGTAACTCATTGATTAAGTAAAAAATTATGCTCGAAACACCGTCTTCAACTTGAAGGAAATCTGTTAAAACGTTGTTATTGAGTTTGTTAGAAATAAGTGCAGTCCCACTTACAATAGACAACCAAATAATCCCGAAAAGCGAAGGAAGTAGTAAATTTACGTTTATGAACTGTCGAATGGTTCGTCCGTAGCTAATTCTGCCCAAAAATAACGCTGTGATTGGAGTCCATGCCATCCAATTTGACCAGTTAAAAACTGTCCATTCGGTTGCCCATTGCTTGTTTGCATCACTAAAATAAAGCATCGAATCGCCAAAACCGTTAGTGAAAAAATGATTGATACTTTTCCCGACCAACGGTAAAACTTCAGTGTAATTAAGGTTTAGAACGAAAAAGAAAAGTAGAATAATAAAGAGAGCGAAATTTAGCGACGAAAGTTTCGCAATTCCTTTTTGAAGCCCACTTACGGAAGAAATAACGAATGTTCCGACGAGTAAAATCGTGATAATCGCCATTAAATAACCGTTTGAACTCAAGTTAAAACTACGGGCAACGCCGTTAGTCAGGAGTAAAATCCCAACTCCGAGGGAAGCTGCCATACCTGCTACAAGGCTAAAAAGGCTTAACCCATCAAAAATATTGTACAGCGTTTTGTTTTTCCCGTTTTTTGAAAGCTCGAACCACATCGTTCCGATACGAAAGGGTAGTTTTTTATTGTAAAAGCCAATGGCAAACGCAACTCCCGCCAATGTATAGATCGCATAGGGCAAAATGCTCCAATGCATGTAAAGTGCTGATAGAGCGAATACATTTTTGTTTTCTGCATCTGCGTAAGCGAGAGGAGGATTCCGGACATGAAAAAGCGGTTCGGCGGTTCCCCAAAATAACAATCCGGTAGCAATCGTTGTGCAAATTGAAATTTGACAGAATTGGTTTCGCAGATTAGCCGCCAATTTTAGTTTTTCCAACAGGAAGCAGGTAAAGAGCGACACAAATTATCAGAAATAGGAGCGGGGCGATGGCAAAAATTGAACCTAACTTTGTAATAAAAAAAGTATTGACCCTTGTGATTCCGCTTACAAATTGTTCAGAAAATAAAAGGCTCGCAACAGCACAACTACCCACCAAGATTACAACGGGATAAAAAACAGATTTTCTGATACGGGAATTTGGCACAGACTTATTATGATTACTCTTGATCGTACTTTCAGTGCAAGAAACTGTAAAATTATCATTCTAATAGTTTTTTGACGAACAATTGCTGACTTTCTTTGCAAATAGAAAACTGTCAAAAATGAAAGCCCCAGAAAATGTAAACCCTTGGACGGTCAAATCCTCCGAAATTAAATATGAAAATCCGTGGATTTCTGTAACTGAACATCAAGTACTAAACCCCAACGGGGGCGAAGGAATTTACGGGCAGGTTGATTTTAAAAATTTTGCGATCGGAATTATTCCACTTGACGAAGAAAATAATACCTGGCTTGTCGGTCAATATCGATTTCCTTTAAAAGAATATTCGTGGGAAATTCCGGAAGGCGGCTGCCCCGAAAATGAGGATTGGCTGCTCGCCGCAAAGCGTGAATTAAAAGAAGAAACCGGAATTGAAGCGGCAATATTTCAAAACATTGCCAAAATTCATACCTCGAATTCTGTTTGTAATGAAGTTGGTTACGTTTTTCTTGCTGAAAACCTAACTTTTGGTAATCCCGAGCCAGAGGAAACGGAAGAACTCGCAATAAAAAAGGTCAGTCTGAAAGCCGCTGTTGAAATGGTTATGAACAATGAAATAACTGATTCAATTAGCGTTATCGGGATATTAAAAGCAGCAAAGCTAAAAGGTATTATTTAAATGAAGGAGATTGCATAATTGTAAAATTGTTTATTCTCACATCTTCAAACTACGCATATGATAGATTTAATTTTCCTTGCACTTCTTACTGGCTTCGTTTTAAGCTTTGGTTTCGGAAGTGTTTTTTTTGCGTTGATACAAACGAGTGTTGATTACGGTTACAAAGCGGGTAGAAACATTGCATTGGGTGTTGCAGTTGGTGATATTTTGCTTGTTGCATTGGCAATTTTTGGCACTGGTTTTTTACCTAATATCCCGAACTTTGAAAACTACGTTCGGATTATTGCAGCAACATTACTTTTTGGCCTCGGAATTTCGCAGTTTAGAAAGACGAAGGTTAAAGTTGCTACAACGGCGGTTAAAAGTAATGTTAAAGACCTGATTTATTTTATTTCGAAGGGTTTGGTGCTTAACGTTGTGAATCCAGTTAACTTTTTGGCTTGGGTACTCGTCTCTTCAACGCTAAAAACCTACAACTATAGTTTAATTGAAGAAGTACTGTTTTTTAGCATTTGCATCGGTACTGTTTTTACGACAGAAACGCTCATTGCTTATTTTGCGGATAAAATTAGGGCAAAACTTTCTGACCGACTCATGATTTCCATTAAATACGCTACGGGGGTAATATTTATAGCACTCGGAACAAAGTTCCTGCTCGATTATTTTCAAAGTTGAGCTTACTTCGGATAATTTATTTTCACGAAACTCTCCCAATCATCAGCGGTTGCACCTTTTAAAACTCGCGGAAATTTATGTTGACCACCTTCTTTTCCTTTTAATTTCATCCATTCGTTAAACGCTTTGCTCGGCAAAACACGGCAGAACACGTTTTTAAGAGCGTGCTCTCGCTCAATGCCATAATCATCGTTAAGTTCTTTTAATTTTGAATCGATAAAAGCTGCTGCCTGTTTATCCGAGATTTCGGCATCCGTCCCGATATACCATTGGTGGGCAAAAAGCGGCGGGTGTTTTATACCCAAAACAGTAAATTCTTTAATATCTAACTCAAGTTCAGTATTAGCCAAATCAACGGCTTTGTTCATATTATCTACCGAAAGGTGCTCGCCGCAAAGACTCAAAAAGTGCTTTGTGCGTCCCGTTATTTTTATTTCGGCACGATCAGTATTTGTGAATTTAACGGTGTCGCCAATAAGGTAACGCCACGCACCAGAGCAAGTGCTGATAAGTAGAGCGTAGTCAACGTTTGGTTTTACTTCATCGAGAAGAATCGTTTCGGGGTTTTCGACCATATTTCCATCGCCGTCGAAGTTATTCTCGTTGAACGGAATAAATTCAAAGAAAATACCATTATTCACAACTAATTGAATATCGGCATTTGGGCGTGCTTGATAGGCAATAAAGCCTTCGGAAGCAAGGTACGTTTCGAGGTATAAAATTGGACGACCAAGTAGTTTTTCAAAACTTTGTCGGTACGGTTCAAACGAAACGCCACCCCAAGCAAAAACTTCTAGGTTTGGCCAGATTTCGTGAATGTCTTTGACGCCGTAGTGAGAAATCACTTTTTCCATCAAAAGTTGCACCCACGCCGGAACACCCGCAAGGAAACCGATGTCCCAATCGGCGGCATTTTGAGCGATTTCGTCCAGTTTACTTCCCCAATCTTTCAGTTGGGCAATTCGCTTGCCGGGTTTGTAGAACCGATCGAACCAAAACGGAATTGTTTTTTGCGTAATTCCGCTTAAATCGCCTTCGTAATGCGTGTCAACTTGGTTAAGCAAGGTGCTTCCGCCGAGCATCAAATAACCTTTCTCGTAGAGATTTGCGGGAAGCGTTTTGTATTTTCCGAGCGAAATTATCTGATTAATACTCGTTCGTTGAATT
>JANQUM010000103.1 GCA_030731175.1 Spirosomataceae bacterium | reverse complement strand
CCCGCAATATAATAACATTCCGTTACTTCGGGAATGGCTTTCAATGCCTCAATGATGGCTTTTGAATCGGAGTCTTCCCGCAAGACTAAACCCGTAAAAGCACCCCACTCAAAACCGAGTTTTCGCTCGTTGATTTTAATAGTTGTACCGAGCAATAATCCCGATTGCTTCATTTTCGTGATGCGTTGGTGCACCATCGTGTTTGAAATTTCGAGTTGCTTCGCAATCTCGGCGTAAGGTCTTCTTCCGTCTTGTTCCAGCAATTTCAGAATCTGCAAATCGTATTCGTCCATAAAGTCAATATAGTTTAAATTTTAACTAAAAGATTTATTTTGACTTAAAAATAGCCTATTTAAAAGCAATTCTGTTTACTTATTTGATATAAAAAGTTAAATTGTCAGTTTTGATAGTTGTAATACATTCTTACTAATTTTAACATTCGCCAATTCACCAATTTCAATAAATATGACAACTACCGCACGTTCACCCCAAGAATACATTGACCTTGAAGACCAATACGGAGCACATAATTACCACCCGCTACCCGTAGTTTTAGAACGCGGCGAAGGCGTTTACGTTTGGGATGTGGAAGGCAGAAAATACTACGATTTCCTTTCGGCTTACTCGGCGGTGAATCAGGGGCATTGTCACCCAAAAATAATAGCGGCGTTGACTTCGCAGGCTCAAACGCTTACGCTGACTTCCCGTGCTTTTTACAATAATATCTTAGGGCCTTTCGAGAAATACATCACCGAGTATTTTGGCTACGATAAAGTATTGATGATGAACTCAGGCGTAGAAGGCGGCGAAACGGCGGTTAAATTATGCCGTAAATGGGCGTACGAAGTAAAAGGCGTTCCGGCAAATCAGGCGAAAATAATATTCGCCGAAAATAACTTTTGGGGAAGAACACTGGCGGCGATTTCATCCTCTTCTGACCCGTCTTGTCGCAATAATTTTGGCCCGTTTATGACCGGTTACGAGATGGTTCCGTACAATGATTTGGATGCGTTGGCGAAGCTTTTGGAAGACCCCAATGTAGCGGGTTTTATGGTGGAACCTATTCAGGGCGAAGCAGGCGTGGTAGTTCCAGACGATCATTATTTAAAAACGGCGTACGAAATGTGCAAAGCCAAGAATGTATTGTTCATCGCCGATGAAGTGCAAACCGGAATTGCCCGAACCGGACGCCGTCTTTGCTGCGATCACCACGGTTTTCAACCCGATATTTTAGTTCTCGGAAAAGCCCTTTCGGGTGGCGTGTTACCTGTTTCGGCGGTATTGACTCGTGACGAAATCATGTTGACTATCAAGCCCGGCGAACACGGTTCTACATTTGGCGGTAACCCACTTTCTTGTGCCGTATCAAAGGCAGCTTTGCAAGTGGTAAAAGACGAAAACTTATCCGAAAACGCCGAAACTCTCGGTCATATTTTCAGAGCTGAAATGCAGAAATTGGTTGATTCAACTGATTTTGTAAGACTTGTAAGAGGAAAAGGTCTATTAAATGCCATCGAGGTAAACGCCGACGAAGACTCTTCTGCGGGTTGGGATTTCTGCATGAAACTCCGCGATAACGGCTTGCTTGCCAAGCCAACGCACGGCAATAAAATTCGCTTCGCTCCGCCGCTTACCATCACCGAAGAGCAACTTATGGAATGCATTGAGATTATCAAAAAGACGGCGATGGAGTTTGAGGGTTGAGGTACGTTTTTTTTTAAAAAAAGCAATGCATAAAAAAGCCCAGTTGAAATTTTTCAACTGGGCTTTTTTCTTTAAGAAACAATCGGCTTAGAAGCGTACGTTCAGGCTTAGGT
>JANQUM010000102.1:3650-9377 GCA_030731175.1 Spirosomataceae bacterium | reverse complement strand
TGTTCTTCAATGATATAACGTGGTCTTTGCTTTACTTCCTGATAAATCTTGCCGATGTACTCACCAATTAAACCGATAGCAATCATATTTGAACCGCTGAAGAATGCCATCGGAAGCACGATGGAAGTCCAACCCGCAACGGTAATGCCAAACATTTTACTGATAATAACATAGAGGCCGATACTTAACGCGACAAAGAAGTTTAATACTCCGAACCAAAGCACCATTTTCATCGGAAAAGTGGAGAAAGATGTTACTCCGTTCCAAGCGAAAAGCAGCATCTTCCCGATCGGAAATTTAGATTCTCCCGCTTCACGTTCTAATCTTTTATAGAAAACTTGCTTACTCTTAAATCCAATCGTCGGGATAATGCCTCTAATAAAAAGATTAACTTCTTTGTACCCTTCCAATTCGCTTAGCACTCTATTATCTATTAACCTAAAATCAGCGTGGTTAAAAACCACCGGAACGCCCATTTTTTGCATAATTGTGTAGAAGCCTTCGGCGGTTGTGCGTTTAAACCAAGAATCAGAAGTGCGGTCGTTTCGCACTCCGTAAACCACCGCTGCACCTTCTTTATAGGCAATTATCATGTCAGATATCGCATTTACATTATCCTGCAAATCGGCATCAATAGTTACGTAGCAATCAAAATTATCTTTGTTTTCAATCAGACCCGCAAGAATTGCGTTTTGATGACCGCAGTTTCGGGAAAGTTTCACGCCCATTACTTTTTCGTCTTTTTCGGCGTATTCCTGAATTAACTTCCAGGTTTTATCGCGGCTTCCGTCGTCAACAAAACAAACCATAGACTTTTCAGAAATCGCCCCGATTGTAATCTGAGAACGCAAAAAATCTAAAAATTGAGGGCAAGTAATCGGTAGAACCTCTTCTTCATTATAACACGGAACAACTAGTAGTAGGTTAACTGACATTTGTGTAGGAAGTGATTTGGGCAAAAATAGTTACAATTTAACTATTGTAAATTCCACCCGACGATTTTTTTTGCGGGTTTCTTCCGAGGCGTTGCTCGAAATCGGGCGGGTTGGCCCCCAAGATTTGATCGAAATTCGATTAGCTTCAACGCCCCCTTTTTCAATTAAGTATTTTTTTACTGCTTCTACCCTATTTTCGGCGAGCTGCACATTTTTCAACAAATCTCCTTGATTATCAGTGTGCCCTTCCAGCATAACTTCCATGGATGGGTATTCTTTCATAAGGCTTACAATTCGTGCCAGTTCGTCAAAAGATTCTTCTTTGATTTCGTATTTAGCTCTTTCAAAAAATAGTTTGTTCAATATCATTTTCTGACCCGCTTTTATTTCGGTCATGGCGAGGTCAAAATGGATTTCACGGTAACCTTTTTCACGGTTCAAGATCAACGAATCCGTAACTCCAATGTAGCCTTTTTGCTTCGCCGTAAAAACGTAATCCTGACCAATTGGAAGAATAAATTTGTACTCGCCTTCTTCGGGATCGAAAATAACATCAATAGCGACGGTATTTGAAGTATCGCTACCTACAGACCGCAACGAAATTTCGGCGGGAATCGGCGTATTGGTCATCAAATTGATAGCTTTCCCAGTTACTACAGCAAGTGGTTCAGGACGTAGCTGCGGCGGCATCGTAACGCGGTAAATGTCATGACTTTCGTTCTTACTGCGTTTTGAACTTACAAAACCGTAGTCGCTTGCGGCAGGAACATTTATATAACCGTTCCACTCAGAGGTGTTTATTGGCTGACCAAGATTCAGCGGTTCAGACCAATTTGTCCAGGTTTCATCCAGCCGTTTTGAAACAAAAATATCGCCGTTTCCAAAACCCAAATGCCCTTTCGACATAAAATAAAGTGTCTTTGTATCCGCCGCCAAAAATGGTGAACCTTCAATATCGGCGGTGTTTATGATTGGCCCCAAACTTCGTGGTCGGGAGTAAGATCCATCACCTTTCCGGAACGAAACATAAATATCCCGTTCGCCGTAAGTTTGGCTTCTTTTGAGGCCCATAACAATTACTTTCTCATCAGGTGTAATGCTAAATTCGGTGTGGGTTACTTGTTCGTTTTTACCGTTCATTGTTTCTTCGTGTGATAATGCCTGAAAATCGTCAATTTCTATTTTTTCTGGAAAACTCCAACCGTTCACTGTTCTTCGTGATTTCGATAATCCTACTTGCGTTCTGCCCGTTTTACTGTAAACGTTGAGCACAAACAGCGTTTTACCGTCTGCTGAAATACATGTCACGGCATTGTCTTCTTCGTTATTCAGCGGCGTTCCTACGTTTTGCGGGGCACTCCAAGTTTTTCCCTTTTTTTGCGTGTACCAAATATCCTGCTTTATAAATTTATCATCTTTCGCACGGATATTGTCTGGGTGATTTATGCGAGTGAAATAAAGTTCTTTTCCGTCTGGTGAAATTATCGGGGCAACTTCTCCGTAAGCAGAGTTTATAGCGTACCCCATGCTTTCAAGTACTACTTTTTCTTCGCCCCAATCAATCGTATTTAACAAGACTTTTATAGGCTCTTCGCTGTCTGAAATCGCAATGGCATCAATCTGCTTTTGCCCCCGTTTTTTAGTGTGATCTATCGTCAATTTGATGCCAAAAACTTCAAAATTAGTTTCAGGAATAATGACGTTCCAAATTCTTCCCTCCTCCTTGGTTGGCGGCTCGGCGTTTTCATAAATCAAAATTTCTTCGCCATTGCTATTAATCCCAAAAATCTGGGATATTCCGCCGGGATTAGCGTTTTCGCAAACCGCAATTTGCTTTATCTTCATGCCTTCAGCAAAACCAACCGAAACCCAATCTGAGCCAATATTTGCTCCGCTCGGCGACCACGCACACGGCGTACCAGTGCCCGTTGGCAATACGTTTGGTTTTCCGATTGTCTGCATTGCCCGGTATTTAGGGCTGTAGTACATATCCCGATCTTCCGACGAAAAGCCAAGCAATTCGTTTGCCCAAAGTACTTTTTGAGAGAACGCCGAAACACACAGAAATAAAAAAATAATTGTAAAAAGGTTTTTCACGTAAAGTCTTAACGTTGGAGTCGTATTCACAAAGTAACGAAATTAGCAGATTATATATTGATAACCAATTAATAAGCCGCTTACGACACGATGAGCCGAAAATTTCAATTGTGAATTTGACATGGATGGCATGGTTTTTGGACTGTTTTAGGTCAATAAAGTATCAAATATGAACACTAAAAACCTTTACCTTTTACTTGGTTTCGTGCTGCTTTCAACGCAAATTTCAGCTCAAACCACAACACTAACCCAAAGCTCTGCACAAGTTTGTGCCGGAGATCCAGTTCGGCTTACAGCTACCGGTTGCGACAAAACCGTGGTGTGGTCAAACGGGATGCAGGGAGCAAGCATTGTAGATTCTGTGAGTAAAACTACCGCATTTACCGCGGTTTGCATGGAAGGTGAAAACGTTCTTTTCAACTACGATATCACGTTAAACGTGGAAGTGGTTTTAAAACCAAGAACGCCCTATTTAATGTGTAACGACGACGAAATAAAGAAAGGGCGATCCACAAAAATTAAAACTTTTGGCTGTTTAGGTACAGTATATTGGTCGAATGGTGAAACAGGACGAGAAATCAAGGTTTCGCCCGAAAAAACAACAACCTACACGGCCACTTGCCGCAACTCTAACAACTGTGCCGCCGAACCAATTTCCCGAACAATCATAGTTTACGAAGATAAAAGCGAATTAACACCTACTGTTTCATGGAAATACGGCTGCGACGGCGAGTCTGTAGTAATGACCGCCGATGGCTGTACCGCTGGAACATACGTTTGGTACAAGCACAAATTACTTTTGGGCGAGGTTTCTACGACGGAAGAAATTAACCGCGGGAGTTCGGTGGAAGTGACCGACGGAGGAAACGACTATTTCTACACCGCACGTTGTCAGTTTTTAGAGTGTCTTGGCAACGAATCTAACCGTTTGCAACTCGCTTTTATTACTAAAATTGATGCACCAACCGTAACTAAAACTTTCACCATTAATACCTCAAATCCTGAAGCAGTGGATCTAACGTCAGCACTTGGAAAAGCGATGACTTCAGGTGGTGTTTTCGAGTTTAGGAAAACAGAAGATTTAGCCTCTGCGAAAATTTCAGACCCAACTAAAATTTTAGAACCGGGTACTTACTTCGTCTCAGAACGAAGTAATGGCGGGAATTGCGTCAGTAATTCGACAAAAATTGAGGTAAATGCCGTGGAAGGAAATTCGCAAGGAGTTTCTCCAGTGGTTGTAGAAAATGTACAAATACCTTCGGTGAATCCGAATGCTGTGACTCCTGCCGTTGTTAGCAACCAAACTGTACAAACTACCGATATTGGAGCAACGATTGCATCTGCTGAACCAAACGACAATTTAGATGATTTGGGTATACCGCAAGCATTTTCTCCGAACGGAGATAAAATGAACGACGTTTTTCTAATTAAAAACATCGGCGAAAACGAGGTTTCTTTACGGGTTTATAACCGTTATGGCCACTTGGTTTACGATGCCGAAAAGTACCAAAATAATTGGGACGGAACAGCTAATACTGGGCTATTGAGTCAATCAAAAATAGGTTTGCCTGACGGGACCTATTATTACGCTTTGAAACTTGCCGACGGTCGTCAAAAAATAAGTTTTCTAACAATTGCCAGGTAGATTTTTTTAGCATTAAGTTTTTCAAAACTCAGCCTCCGAAATCTAATTCGGATGCTGAGTTTTTTTGTTTAAATTCGTTAGTTTATAACGTCTTCAATGAAGTTGAAAAAAGCTGCTCTGTTATTTCATTTATTACTAATCTCATTCCTCGCAAGCTCACAGTTAGTTCTTGGCATTGCGGAAGAAGTGAGCAAAAAATCTGCTACTAATTTTCACATATCACAAATAATAGACAGTACAACATCAACTACAATTGGTCGTGTGTTTTTGGCTGATAAAAAACGTACGATGCTGGTCAAGATATTCACAAAGGCAGATAAGTACTTTACCGAATTTGCACGAAAATTATACGTTCACCAACACGCCAAAGACTCTATAGTACTAATAATAAACAATTTAAAACTTTCCGAATCTGAGTCGGAAGACATTTTACGTGGTGGCGTTTGGTTGACAATTTCCTACTACCTTCAACATGAGGGTATACAAACACTACTCTTAAATAAGACAACAAGTGTTATCTATAAACGCACGTTCGGTTCGGCAACTCCTAAAAGTTTTGAGGATCTCTTAGCAGCTGCTTTTACTAAAAACATCGACTTTTTCTCTTCTTGGAAAACGCTAAATCATAACTATCACCCTGCATTTATCAGTAAATCAGAAGTTATAATTCAACCCCGGTATTTACAGAATGTTGAGGATACAATTTACTACAATAGTCGCCCAATTACTTGGGCTGATTTCAAAGGTGAGCCCGTAAATCGAGGTACGAAGTTTGCAGCGGCAATTTTTCCCAACATTGCTTTTGATCTCGAAATGGAAATCAAAGACAGAATACTAAAAGCATATTTTACACCGAAAGTTTACATGGTTCAGGGGATGTCATGGGTTAAAGCTAACGCACTTGATGACTACTCGCTCGAACACGAAAAATTACACTTTGACATTGCCAACGTTGCAATGAATAAAATGATAAAAAAAATTACAAAAATTGAAGCCAAAACGTTCGACGACCTCCAAAGCAGAATTCAGTACGAATACATCGAAGCTTAT
>JANQUM010000102.1:0-3640 GCA_030731175.1 Spirosomataceae bacterium | reverse complement strand
TTTACAAACTATTTATGACGACGAAACCGGGCACGGATTGAACAAGTTAACGCAGGAGTTTTGGAAAACACAAGTATCTGGATGGTCAAAAGAATAAGTTTTTCTTATATTTATCGAATAATATAAATCTCTTACACACTTCATTTGCAAAAAAAACTACTTCTTTATTTATTCCTGATAGTTCCAGCTTGTGCAGTAGCAAGTGGAGATCCGTTCCCGATTGGTGCCCGCAGTTGGGGCGTTGGAAACGCCGTGGTAGCAATGCCACACGAACAAAGTTTTTTCTACAATCCGGCGGGGATGGCGTACGCCGAAAACTCCCACGCATTTGCGGCTTACCACAGCCGTTTTGACGTCCCGGGCTTAGGAAATGCCGGAGTTGGGGCGGTCATAAAAACCAACGGCATAAATATCGCGGTGGGTTTTGACCAATTTGGCGACGAACTTTACAACGAAGTAAAAAGCGGAATTGCGGTTGCAAGAAAACAAGGACGTATTTCTTTAGGTGTAAAGGTTAGCTATTTTCAAGCAACCGTTAAAGATTTGATCGCAAAAAATACTATTCTAACCGAGTTTGGCATCATGGCGGACATTAGGGATAATTTCCGAATCGGTTTTCACGGATATAACCTTACGGGAGCAAGCCTTTTTGCTTCGCAAAATATTCCTACGGTTCTGCGGATCGGCTTTTCTTACCAACCGTCAAAACAAATTTCACTCAACGCCGAAGCCGAAAAAAGCACGCTTTATCCACTAAACATTAAAGCAGGAATTGAATACGAAATTCGCCCAAAATTCTTCGTTCGCACTGGCATAAATTCGCTCACAAATACCATTCATTTCGGAACCGGAATGCGGCTCAGACATTTACAGTTTGATTACGCCGTGAGTTCTTCAAGTTATTTGGGGCTTTCACATCATTTAACGGTAGGAATGGCATTGACAAAAAAAGGAGGAAATCGTGATTGAAAAATATTCTTTTCGTCGAGTTTTATTACTTGCTTTTCTTGCCTTCAATTTCACAAAAACACTTGGTCAAGCCTATCCAGAGCAAGCTATAAATTTGGATGAATTCATTCAAAAAATAGTATCAACGCAACAAAATGACATCAATTACGAGGACTTATACGAAAATCTTTACCAGCTTTACCAATCACCGCTTGATCTAAATAAAGCCAACAGCGAAGACCTACGAAGCTTATTTCTTTTCTCTGAATTACAAATAAATAATTTACTCAAATATCGCCTCGAAAACGGTAATCTTATCACTTTGTATGAGTTACAGGCAATTCCTGATTTTGACATAAATTTTATTCGAACAATTGCCCCGTTCGTTACAATTTCTAACCAGTTGAATACAGACGATTTGACGTCAATTTTTTCGAGAACAACTGACCATTCCCTCACTTTTCGTGCCGACCAAACCCTCGAACCATCTCGCGGATTTACCGAAGGAAACTACCTGGGACGTCAGCAACGGTTTTATACTCGCTACCGGATGCAACACCCAAAAGATTTTAGTTTCGGTTTTATAGCCGAAAAAGATGCCGGCGAAACAGACTTTTTCGATTACACCATTTTCCACGCTCAACTGCAAAATAAAGGACGCATTAAAAATTTGATTATTGGAGATTACCAAGCCAGTTTTGGTCAAGGTCTTGTACTTGCTGCGGGCTATTTTGTTGGAAAGGGTGGCGAACCAATTTACACCACCAGAAGAAGCAACGTCGGTTTAAGAAGCTACAATTCTGTGGTGGAAGGTGGATTTTTTCGAGGTGGTGCGGCAACTTTTGACTTAGGAAAAGTGGAAGTAACAGCTATGGTTGCACGAAACAAACGTGACGGCAGCGTCACAGAAAGCGATTCAGATGAGCTTCTGGAAAGAGAGGAAATTTTTAGTTCACTACTAACAAACGGTTTTCACCGAACAGAAAGCGAAATAGCCAAAAAGGGAGCGTTAAATGAGCAAAACATTGGCGTAAATGCAACTTACAAAATACAAAACGGGCATATAGGTGTGTCGTTTCTAAATACTTCGTTTGATAAAACTTTTCAACGAAGAGAACAGCTTTACAATCAGTTTGAGTTTTCGGGAAAGCAAAACTCAATAGTCGGAATAAACGGAAATTATGGTTGGCAAAACTTCAATTTTTTCGGCGAAGTGGCTCGTTCTTCAAGCGGCGGAATTGGGGCGGTTGGTGGTTTGGTCGCTTCGCTCAGTCCACAAGTAGAATGGTCGTTAAATTTAAGAAGTTATGACCCAAATTTTCATAGTTTTTACTCAAATGCTTTCGGTGAAGGCAGCCGCACCATTAACGAGCGGGGCATTTATACCGGTTTTAAGTATTCGCCCAATCGCTCCATCACTTTCAGTGCCTTTTATGACCGTTTTACATTTCCGTGGTTACGGTACTTGGTTGATGCCCCATCAGGTGGTTTTGACTATTTACTACGTTTTACCTATAAACCAACCCGTCAGCACGTGTTTTACATGCAGTATCACGAAGAGCAAAAGGGAAGAAACTTACCCGATAATGAAACCGTCACGGATATTGTAGTTACCACAAAACGTCAAAATACTTTAGTGAATTTTGATTTCACACCGAGCAGGAATTTCAAATTACAGAGCCGTATTCAATACAATAGATACAGCTTTGTGAATTATTCGGTTTCAAATGGGTTCGCAATTATGCAGGATATTGAAGGGACAATTGGCAAATTGCAATTAAAAGGCAGAGTTGCATATTTCAAAACTGAGGATTTTAATTCAAGGGTTTACGCCTACGAAAACGACGTATTGTACGCCGTTTCGTTCCCTGCATATTTCGGCGAAGGAATGCGATTTTACTTGGTAAGCAGATTGAGTGTTTCCCGAAAAATAGACCTCTGGGCAAGAATAGCGAGAACAGAACGCTTCGACGGAGTAGAAATTGGCAGCGGAAATAATGCGTTGGGCGTGCCGCATCGAACTGACGTGCGAGTACAACTGCGATATAAATTCTAATTATTTTACGAAACCGAAATCCCAACCAATTTTAAAGACTTTATCGGGCGGATTAGTTTTGATAAAGCCGGGTAGTTTAAGACCGACCTGAAACCGCAACGCGTTTTTTTCTTTGACTTCCTTTTTTAAAGTTATTTCTTCTTCAACCTTAATGACTTTCACTTTGAGCCCGAAACCGAGTACTAAATCCATGTTTTTTGACAAAGATTCATCCGTTTTGGCAAGTTCATTTTCGGTCATTTTATCGTAATTTACTTTATCACCTGCAAGTATTTTAGTTTTCTGTGCGTTTGTGGCACTAAAAGTAAAAAGCAGCAAAAAAAGAAGAAGTAATTTCATTTAACTATCCGTATTTCTTTATCCAAGATAAAATCTTCCGTGTCGCTCCCGTGTTACGCTGTACGTAATCCCTTGTAATATTCGTAGCTGAACTATTATCAGACATTTGGCTCGAAAATTTTAATTCGAAATCAGCCGCATCTTTCACCGCAAAAGCTCCACCAAGTTCAACTAAATCTGTCGCTTCTTTAAATTTTTTGTAGTTTTTATTTCCGAAGAATATCGGCATTCCAAAAGTAGCGGCTTCTAATATATTGTGCAAACCTTTTCCAAATCCACCACCAATAAACGCAAAAT
>JANQUM010000101.1 GCA_030731175.1 Spirosomataceae bacterium | reverse complement strand
GTTCGGGGTTGGTTCTGCTCTCTGTCTCCTTTACTTTTTCCAAATAATTTAGTACCTCATTGTTTTTAACCACGTTTAATCTTCCGGTTGGAATCGCTTGCACGTTTTGCTTGCTACCGTTTAACCCCGCCGTAATTAGCACATCAGAAGCCGGATAACCGATTGTAGGTACCAAATCTGGGAAGTTGGTGGAGCGAAGTTCGTCTGGAAAACTTACGCCTCGACCAATTAAAAGCAAGTGCTTCGGTTGGGCATTTTGCAGCATAAAACGTGAGAACTGACGTAGGGCAATGGGACTCCGCTCGCCGAAATTGAAAGCGTCGAATAGTTGCTGAGAGGTTACTACAAGCGGCGAATGACTTCCGCCTTTGTCGCTTGCCCGGTAAGCAGCGTACTGCGTGGCAGACTGAAGTAAACTCTCGTGTGTTATTATTAAATAGTCAGCTTTTGAATTGCTCAAGTTAATGAAATCAACTGCCGCTATTTTTACTGCTTTTTTTGGTGATTGAACGGCAATCAATTTTGCATTATTCAGGGACGACGCCACACTGAATTTCTTTTCTGAATTGGCGGTAAGTTCAACCGGATTTCCCGTATTCGAAACATTCCATAATAATCCGCTATCTAAAAAATCCCGAATGAAAACCGAAGAGTTTTCGGGACGATTTTGGCGTAGCTTAAAATACTTGAAAGTCTGCCCATTCATTAAAAACTGCTGCGGGTAAATTGCCTCAATGTATGTCAGGGAATACCAATCAAGTAGTACTTTTTGAGTTGATGAAAGCGAAAGTCTAACGTTTTCGTTTTGAATCAAATTGTTGCTCAGAATTTGCGTTCGCTTCGCTGTTCCGAACGGTAATACGGAGAAAAATGCGGAATCTTGCCCGTTTACGGAAGTTGCTAATTGGTGAATTATACGTGACCTTCCGTTGATTTGAAAGTTTATAATTGGTTGAAAGTCAGAAGATTCAATCCGATTTGTCAGTTTTATATTAAAAGAAGCGGAGCTGTCTGATACTATGAATTTTCCGGTTCTTCCTTCGCCGCTTTCAAAATAGCTTTGCTGTAAAAGCGGGACCAAGCCAATTATATTATTGTAAGAAAACTGATCGGTATAAACGGTTCTTTCTTCGGCGAGGTGATAAGGTTCTTCGGTTAAATTTGCTGAGTTTACTGGTTTTCCCGCGATAACTCGCTTGCCGTCTTCTTCGCCTATTGTTAAAAAATACGCTGATTCGTCGGAATAAAGGCTGTGAAAAGGGTTCGCTCTCGGAGCATCGCGGTAAAGTAATGAATCGCTTGATCCGTCATTTTTTTGCCCGTAAAAAAGGAAAGAATCATTTAACTCGAAGCTATTTTTGCTACCTGTTTCTAATTTTATTGCTACTTCTTTTCCCCGATAAAAAAGTTGTATTTTTTGGGGAATAACGGTGGCAAGGCTAAACCCTGCATTCGTCAATTCCTGACCTGTTACTTGGTATATTCCGTCTTCGCTTACGGTAATTTTTAGGTATTTTTGGTTAGATTTAACCCAAGCGTTTTCAGGAATTTGAGCAATAGCATTTAACCCCAAAAGCAGGAATAATAGCAAAAAAGTAATCCGTCTATTCATTGTTCTTTCTTTTTTCAACCCTGATATTTAACGATAATATCTACGTAAAATTAGCAATTTAGTTCACAAAAAAAGGAGTAACTTTTCGTTACTCCTTTTAGTTTGTATATTTTGAATTACTGATTATAGATCAGAAAAATCAAAATCTTCGAGGAATTTCGTGGTAAAGTTTCCTGATTTAAACTGCTCGTCGTCCATCAATTTTAAGTGGAATGGAATCGTTGTTTTTATGCCTTCAATGTAAAACTCCATCAAGGCACGTTTCATTCGGGTAATTACTTCTTCACGACTTTGCCCCGTCACAATCAATTTCGCAATCATCGAATCATAATTTGGCGGGATAGTGTAACCTGCGTAAACATGGCTATCAATCCTAACTCCCTGACCGCCGGGCAAATGGAGCGACTTTATTAAACCCGGAGACGGCCGGAAACCGTTTTTAGGATCTTCAGCGTTGATCCTGCATTCCATTGAAAATGCATTTGGGAAATAATTTTGCCCAGAAATTGGGATGCCTGCGGCCACTTTTATTTGCTCTTTTATGAGGTCGTAATTAGTGACTTGCTCCGTAATTGGGTGTTCTACCTGAATACGGGTGTTCATTTCCATGAAATAATAGTCGCCGTTTTTATCAACCAAAAACTCGACTGTCCCGGCACCTTCGTAGCCAATTGCCTGAGCTCCATTAATGGCGGCTTGCCCCATTTCGGCACGTAATTCGTCATTTACAATAGGAGAAGGCGTTTCTTCAACTAATTTTTGGTGCCTTCTCTGAATTGAGCAATCACGTTCTGAGAGGTGACAAACTTTTCCGTATTGATCCCCAATAATCTGAATTTCAATGTGGCGAGGCTCTTCAATAAACTTTTCAAGGTACAGCCCGTCGTTACCGAAAGCCGCACCTGATTCCATTTTGGCGTCGTCCCACATTTTCTGAAATTCATCGGATGAATGAATCACACGCATGCCACGCCCACCGCCGCCAGCGGTAGCTTTAATGATGACCGGATACCCCATTTCTTCTGACAGTCTGATGCCTTCTTCAACCGAAGGAAGCAAGCCTTCAGAACCAGGAATAACGGGAACACCCGCTTTTTTCATGGTATCTTTAGCGGTGGCTTTATCGCCCATCATGTTTATTTGCTCGGCGGTAGCTCCAATAAATTTTATACCGTATTCGGCACAAATTTTAGAAAATTCGGCGTTTTCTGAAAGAAAACCGTAGCCCGGATGAATAGCGTCGGCATTAGTAATTTCTGCGGCAGAAATGATGCTCGGAATATTGAGGTATGATAGCCGGCTTGGAGGCGGGCCGATGCAAACGGCTTCGTCTGCAAAACGAACGTGAAGACTTTCTTTATCTGCAGTAGAATATACGGCTACCGTCTTGATGCCCATTTCGCGGCAAGTTCGGATGATGCGTAAGGCAATTTCTCCGCGGTTAGCGATGAGTATTTTTTTAAACATAAACTGATTGTTTTAGAAGTTTGAAAACTTGTGACTTGAAAGTGAAATAATTCCGTTTTCGGCTGTGAATGTCACTTAATCAAGTATTCAAATCAATTTGGTTCTACTAAAAACAACGGTTGATCAAACTCAACTGGAGTAGCATCTTCTACCAAAACCTTCACTATTTTTCCTGAAATTTCTGACTCTATTTCGTTAAAAAGCTTCATTGCTTCAATGATACAAACTACTTTGCCGCTCTGAATATCGTCTCCAACTTCTATGAATGAAGGTTTTTCCGGGCCACCAGAGCGATAAAAAGTGCCAATCATCGGTGAAGTGATGGTTAGTAAATTGCTGTCTGCGGTAGGAGCAACACTTTTGTCTGCAACAGGGGCTGCTGGCAAGGCAGGGGTTTCGGTTATCTGAGGGGCAGCTACCGAAATCATCTGCGGGTTATTGGGCGAGGCCATTATTTGCTTCACTTCGGTGTTCCGCTTGATTTTTAACTTCAGTTCGGAGGTTTCTATGTTTACCTCGTCAAGGTCAGATTTTGAAATAAAATCAATTAGTTTCTGAATTTCTCTTGTTTCCATAAAGGGTTGGTTTGTCTTAGTTCAACTTAACAAATGTAATGATTTGGCGGGCAATTCCCAATCGGTAGCACTTTGTGCTTTCTGATGATGAACAGCCTGAGTTATTTGTCTTCTTTCACCCGTGAGTCGTACTCGTAAGTGGTGGTATTTACTTTTATTAATTCGTCGTTTTCGATGAAAAGTGGTACTTTAATGGTAGCCCCTGTTTCAACGGTTGCGGGTTTTGAAGCGTTGGTTGCTGTATCGCCTCTGATTCCGGGTTCGGTGTAAGTAACCCGTAATTCTACGTACATAGGTAATTCTATTGTAAGCGGCGTTTCGGTTTCAGCGTGGATTAGCATCGCTACTTCTTGCCCTTCTTTCATCAAATCTGCGTTTGAAATCATGTCTTTTGAGAGGTTTGTCTGCTCAAAAGTTTCGTTATTCATGAAGTGACAGCCAAAATCGTCTTCGTACAGATATTGAAACGTATGCCGTTCTACGCGAGCAGTAGTCACTTTTTCTCCGGCGGTGAAGGTATTATCCAAGACTCGTCCGGTTTTGATATTTCGTAGTTTTGACCTTACGAATGCTGGGCCTTTGCCGGGTTTTACGTGTTGAAATTCAATGATAATATATAAATCATTGTTCCATTCTAAACAAAGACCGTTCCTAAAATCTGCGGTAGATGCCATTATATATATGCTTTTTGCGTTAAATATTATTTTTCAAAATTGAATTGAAGTGCCACAAACGGGCGAAGCGTACTTTCGCGGAAAGAATCCCAATCTACTATTATTGTTGCATCTACGGCGTCAGGGTAAGATGTGTTGAAACTTGCTTGTGTTAAAGCCATTCCTGCCCGAATTGTAAAGCTTTCGGTGGGTGTCAAAGATGCATAGAATTGCGTATTACGTGTTCCTTTTTGCGTTATCAAAAAGTTAAAACCTGCTGGTGTAATCACGATATTTTCAGGTTTCTGACCATTCTGCACCTCAAATGAGTCGCCGTTCTGTTCGGTTCGTAAAGTAAAACCTAATAAATCTGCGTTTACACCAACCGCAACAAAACGGTTACCTATTTCTATACCGATTGGAATGTTCAACGCAGAAGCTCTTAGGTTACTGGTAAGTTGTAAAGACCGATTTTTATTGGAAACCGTATTTTCTAATTCGGTACCATTTCTGATAATGTATTGGGTAAACCGAACACCAGAGTTGAATCTAAATCCAAATTTATTACCTATTGCGAGCGTTTGCGTATAAGAAATTGCCGGAACAATTGCCCCCTTACCCCACGCGGTTGAAGCGGTAAAATGTTCATAAACACGGGCTTTTTGAGCGAAAACCGACGTACTGAAAGCACAAATGGCTAAAAGCAAAATTAGCTTTTTCATGATTGATAAAAGTATTTTTTTAGAATGAAGTGTAATTAAAAACAGCAATTAATAAGCCCACTTGATGTAAGCAGCACCCCAAGTAAACCCACCACCAAATGCTGCCAAAATGAGGTTTTGCCCCTTCTCTATTTTACTTTCATAATCGTGCAAACACAGCGGAATTGTAGCTGCGGTAGTATTTCCTTAGTGCTGAATATTAAGCATTACTTTATCTGGACCAATATTCATCCGATTGGCAGTAGCATCAATAATGCGTTTGTTTGCCTGATGCGGCACTAACCAAGAGACATCTTCGCCTTTCAGATTATTACGAGCCATTATTTCGGCGGACACGTCCGCCATGCGGGTAACTGCAAATTTGAACACTGACGGCCCTTCTTGATACAAGGTATGTAGCTTTTTGTCAACTGTATCGTGAGAAGCCGGAAACCTGCTTCCGCCACCTTTCATGATGAGGTTTTGCTCGCCGGTTCCGTCTGAGTGAAGTAAGAAATCCATCAGTCCTTCTTCTTTTTCGGTAGGTTCTAAGAGTACCGCTCCAGCTCCATCGCCAAAAAGCACGCAGGTAGTTCGGTCAGTATAATCAACAATTGATGACATTTTGTCGGCTCCAATTACTACCACTTTCTTGTACCGCCCCGTCTCAATGAATTGAGCACCAATAGATAGTGCATAAAGAAAACCCGAACACGCCGCTAAAATATCAAAGCTTCCAACGTTTGGAATCCCGACTTTGGTGCAAACTAAATTTGCGGTTGAAGGGAACATGTAATCTGGCGTAACAGTAGCACAAATTACAAGTTCAATATCTTTCGGGTCGGTATTGGTTTTTTCTAAAAGTCCTTTGACCGCTTCGGCTGCCATAACGGAAGTACCTTGGTTGTCACCTTTTAAAATCCGGCGTTCTTTGATCCCGGTTCGGGTGGTTATCCACTCGTCATTTGTTTCGACAAGTTTTTCTAGATCGGCATTACTTAGCACATCTTCGGGTACGTACCCGTTTACTCCGGTAATTGCAGCTCTTAATTTCATAGGTTAGTAGTTAAGTCAGAAAAGATTATAGCTAATGCTTTTCGTAAAATCCGGACAATTGCGTCCTTTTATTTCATTGCTTCAGCAATTTGCGTGGCAACTTTTGACTCTACTTGTCTTTTTGCGAGTAAAATCATGTTTTTAATGGCTTTAGGCGAAGATATTCCGTGAGCAACTATGACGTTTCCGTTCACGCCAATAATGGGGCTGCCGCCTGTTGTTTCGTAATTCATGCGGTCAATAAGCGGGTCTTGAATGCTTTGAGAATGGGCGTATTCGTAAAGAGATTCTCCCATTTTAAATACAACATTGCCTGTAAATCCTTCGGTAATTATTACATCCGCAGAACCGTCGAAAAGGTCTCTACCTTCGATGTTTCCGATAAAGTTTATCTTTTTATTGACTTTTAGTAGCTGGTGAGCAGCTTGTGCGACGGTTGTTCCTTTTTCTTCTTCTTCGCCAATATTCAGCAACGCAACCGTTGGCTTTTCTATTCCGAAAGAAAACTGAGCGTATAAAGATCCCAAAACTGCAAATTGATTCAAGACTTCAGGCTTACAATCGGCGTTTGCACCAATATCAAGCATAAGTGAATATTTGCCGTTTTTTAAAGGGAAAAAGCCCGCAATTGGTGGGCGTTGTATATTGCCAACCGTGCCGAGCGTAAACAAAGAACCGACCATCATTGCTCCGGTATTTCCGGCACTGCAAAAAGCATTTACTTCTTTGTTTTTGAGCATTTTGAAACCCACAGCAATGCTTGAATTTGGCTTTTGGGCAAAAGCACGGGTTGGGTGTTCGCTCATCTCGATAACATCGTCAGCGTTTACCATTTCTATGGCATTTGCATTGTACTCACGTGAACGAAGCAGCGAGAGCATCTTATCCTGCTTGCCAATAAGGACTATCTTAGTGCCTTCGGGTAATTCTTCGGCAGCTAGTATTGCTCCTTCTATTACAGAAAGTGGAGCGTGATCGCCTCCCATTACATCTACGGCAATTTTCATAAAATGCGTGTTAGGTTGATTTTGTAAAACAATAGGGTAACTAAAACCATGATGAGCAAATATACTCGTCAATTTTTTAGTTACCCTATAAAAGTCTGCTTAATCTTACTTGAAATCCTCGATTACGAGTTTTCCTTTGTAGTATAAATTGCCTTCGTAAACGTGTGCGTGGTGACGCACGTGAATTTCGCCGGTTGAAGAATCTACAGAAAGCTGGTTTGAACTTACAACGTAATGAGTTCTACGCTTATCTCTTCTTGTTTTGGATATTTTTCTTTTAGGATGTGCCATTATTGAAATTGAAAATTAGTAAATAAATCTATATAATTATTTTTTGAGAGATTTCAAAGCCGCCCATCGCGGGTCAATATCCTGCTCTTTCGTTTCTTGTTTTTCTTCTGTTTCGAGATCTGATTCATCTGCCTTTGCCGCCTTTGAAGAGTAGATAAAGCCACCTTCATCTTCTTCGTCGTCATAACGTGGGTGCAACCTTTTTATTGGAATTGCCAAAGCGATAAAATCAAAAATCAGTTGGGCAACGTTTATATCCGTGCTGCCAAACGGGATGATCTCCATATCATCCGCCACTAATTTCCGGGTTGCCCCAAACTTGTATATAAACAGTTCCTCGATCGAAATTTCTTCCGTAAATCCGTCAAGGCTCCGGTCGCAGATTAAATCTACGCTTCCTGTTATGTCAAAATCAAGCTGCAACATAGTAGCTGACTTATTTAATTCCAGAAATACGTTAAATTCTCCCTTCTCGACCATATCCTGCTCGAAAGCCGCGAAGAACTTATCGTTCACCTCGAATTCAAACTCGTGATCGCCGTCTACAAGACCTTGAATCTGTATGTCGTATTTTCTTAGCTCTTTTTCCACTTTTTCTTACAGAAAGGATGCAAATTTACGGTGTTTTTCTGATATGTGAAAGTTTTGGTCTTTTTTTGGGGAAGGTTATCAATATTTATTCGTTAGTTTATTGAAATAATGAGTGTTAAGCCGTTTTTAAACAAAAAAGAAATAAGATGTTACTGGCAATTGATATTGGAAATACGGATGCTGTATTTGGTTTTTTTAAAGATGGGGAAATTGAGCGGGTTTGCAGAATAAAAGCACCCAAGGAGGAATCGAGCTTGCTATATTACGATTACCGATTCCGAAATTATTTGTTGGAAAACGAGCTGCAAAACGTGTTTTTTGAGCGGGTTGTTGTAAGCAGTGTTGTGCCTGCTCTCACGGATTTGTTTGTGCAGCTCGGCAGTAATTTTTGTAGTGAGCCGCCCGTGGTGATAAATTCGGGTTCGTATAAAAAAATAAAAGTATTGATTGATAATCCGCAGGAGTTAGGTTCGGATTTATTTGCAAATGCCGTTGCGGCTTACGAGAAGTACTCCCAAAAGTGCATTATTGTAGATTTCGGAACAGCATTGACTTTTACAGCGGTTTCTGAAAATGCCGAAGTATTGGGCGTAGTTATTGTGCCGGGGTTAAAAACAGCGATGAACTCGCTTTTCTCAAAAACGGCTCAACTTCCCGAAGTGCCACTGATTCTACCACAAAAGACGATTGGCACAAACTCTATTCATTCAATTCAGTCCGGTATTTTGTTTGGTTACGAAGGCTTGGTCAGAAATATGCTACGGCGAATAAAGGCAGAACTCGGTGAAGATTGTAAAGTTATTGCTACTGGCGGGCTGTCTTCAATTATCACAACGCTATCTGACGAGTTTGACGAAATTGACCGCAACCTGACTCTAAACGGTATTCGAATTATTGGGGAATCTCACTTATAAAATCCCTTCCATTCAATATACTCTGCCACTTCGTCCCGAACTAAATACCGGATTGGTCTTCCTTCTTTCAAGCATTTTCGGATGTAAGTTGCCGAAATATCGAGCAACGGGGCTTCGATAAATTTTACCTTTGGGTGGTCTTTAAAGTTATGAGGGGCAGTATTTGGGCGTGGGTAAACGTATAGTTTATAATACTCCAGAATCTTATCGTAATTTTTCCAATTCTCAAATTGCACCAAATTATCTTCACCCATGATTAAGACAAACTCCTTTTCGGGATGCGTTTCGGCTATTTTGGTAAGCGTATCAATGGTATAGCTTGGTTTCGGCATTCTGAATTCGATGTCAATAGCTTTCATTTTGAAATTATCTTCAATCGCTTTTTCGACCATAGTCAGGCGGTCAAATTCGTGTAAAAGACTTTTGTTTTTCTTGAACGGATTTTGCGGCGAAACCACAAACCAAACCTGATCGAGGTCGGTGCCGGTTGCCATTGTATTTGCAATAATTAAATGCCCCACGTGAATGGG
>JANQUM010000100.1 GCA_030731175.1 Spirosomataceae bacterium | reverse complement strand
CCCGGAAGTTTTATCCGCTGGACCGGAGATCCAATGGCGGGAGACGTAGATATCAAAGCGGCGTACACCGTAGAAACTTCACTAAACGGATTTTTTGATGAGGAGCAAAAAAAATCAATCTCACCCGATGCCATAACTGCCTTAAAACGCCCCATGGACGTAATATTGCTGCTTTATCTAAAAAATAACCTAATTAATTTGAAACCGAGCTTTGCTGTCGGAGTTCGGGAAGAAGATTTAAATTCTCGTGGCATAAGTTCCGTGGACGTGATTCGTAGTCAGGGCGTTTCGATCATTAAAGATAACGGAGCAATAGAAGATGGGCAATTGAGCCGCTTTGTTACCGAAAACGATATCAACCAGGAAGCACTTTGGTTATTGGCAAGTGGGCGTTTTAACCCACTGAAAAGTAATGCTTCGGGTAGCGGCATCAACGCTGAATCTGTGGCACGGGAAAGCGTGAGCAAGTTACTTTCTGACCAGCTGAACCAACTTGCAGGAAATGCCATAAAGGGAGTTGACCTTAACGTGGGAGTTGCTTCTGAATTTGCCACCGAAACCGGAGAACGCAGCACTGAGCTAAATTTGGGCGTTAGTAAAACACTTTTAAATGACCGATTGACACTTTCCGTCGGCAGAAACTTTGAGTTGGAAGACGCTCAAAGGCAGTCAAGCGAGATTTTTGATAATATAACTGCAAGTTATAAACTCTCAGAAGACGGAACTTACCGCCTGAAAGCCTACCGGGTAAATCAGTTTCAGGTAATTCAGGGTTTTGTGGTAGAAACGGGTATTGGTTTTGTGGTAACTAAAGATTACAACAACTTCATTGAGCTTTTCAAACGTAAAGAAGACGAGCAAAAAACGTTGCTTGAAAACGAAAAAAAGGTACGTAAAAGAAAAGAAGATAAACGAAAAGAGGAAGAACTAAATCCTGAGATTACGCAGGAAAATAGCCGTGCTAATAACCCTCAAATTGACGAGCCTAAATGATAATTGATTTGCATAAACTGTTTAATAAGTACGCAACGAAAACTTGCCTATTATTTGCCATGGGCGTTATTATTTCGTCGTGCAACGTGTATGAAAAACTGCCTGATAACCAAAAACTCTACGCCGGAGCGGAAGTAAAAATGGTTGCTGATAGCACGTTATCTAAAGCCACTGTTGAGATAATTCAATCACAGTTAGAAACCCTTCCCCGCCCAAGTACAAATACGTACATTTTTGGCTACCCGTTGCAAGTGGGTTTGTATTACGCTTTCCAAACTGACAAGCAGAAAGGACTGAAATATAAGATTCAGCAAAAATGGGGTCAGAAACCCATCTTTCTTACGCCGAACATCATCAACCAAAATAATGATATTTTAGATGACTTTCTGGAAAAAGAAGGCTTCTTCAAGCCGAGTGTTTCGGGAACGATTCAACCCACAAAAAAAATCAAAGAAGCCAAAGCGGTGTATAACGTTATACTGCCAAAAAGGTACGCTCTTGATTCAGTTGCGTACGAATCTGACTCGCTTACTACATTACCCGAACACCTAATTACTGACTTTAAAAAAACGCAAGGAAAGTCAATTTTAAAACCTAATCAACCCTACCGTTTTGATAATATTCAAACGGAGCAGCTACGAATTGACCGCCAACTTCGGGAGGAAGGGTATTACTACTTTAGGTCTGACTTGGTCAATATCGAAGCTGACACCACCATTGGTAAGCAGCGGGCAAATATTTACTATTCACTGGATGAAAATATGCCCGTACGTTCTCAAAAGCAATATTTGATAAACGACATTTACGTATTCAGTTCACGAAATATCGAAGAAATGCAAGCTGACAGCGTGGATTTTGATGCGGATTATTTTAGGGGAGTAATCCTTGCAGATTCTTCTAAGGAATTTAAGCAGGAGATTTTTACGAGTGCTATTGCCTTTCGCCCAGGTAATGCGTACAGCACTGAAAAGAACGACGTAACAATGCAGCGGCTCATCAATCTGGATAACTTTCAATTAGTAAAAAACCGCTTTGAAGTAGTAAATCGCCTTGATTCATCTCTGTTAAACGTGTATTATTATTTAAGCCCGAAACAGAAAAAATCTGTTCGTGCAGAATTAAATGCGTTAACCCGATCAAGTGGTTTTGCGGGTTCACAAGTTAGTTTAAGTTGGCTGAACAGAAACGCTTTTCGCGGAGCGGAAAAACTAACCATTTCCGCAAATGCCGGCTTTGATGTGCAGTTGGGCGGCGGTTCTAAAGATACCGAATCTGAGCTGCAAGTAAGGAATAACTATCGCCTCGCCCTTAACGGAGAGCTTACGTTTCCACGCTTTATTATGCCATTTTTCAAACTTGACCCCGAAAGTAGCCGAATATTGCCCAAAACCACCATTTCGGCGGGCTATGAATCTATTATCCAGCGAAACTTCTATAACCTTAACTCCATTAACGGTTCGTTTAACTACGTTTGGCGGCAGGGCGGTGCCCACGAGCACGTTTTCTCACCCGTTGCCGCTACGTTTGTTCAGGCGTCAAATATTAGCGAAGATTTCCTTTTTGCGGTATTTGAAGACCCAATTCGGCTTTTACCAATTCTAAATAACCAATTTATTTTGGGAGGAACGTACAGCTATACCTATACGCCAATAATTCCGCCTTCAAAAAAGTACTCGTACGCCTTTTACGGAAACCTTGATTTTGCCGGAAACCTTTTGGGTGTATTAGACAAACTTAGACCTGAAGATAAAAGGGGGTTCTTGTTTAATAATGCTTATTCCCAATATATAAGAGCTGACGGTGATTTTAGGTATTACTATAATTTGAGTAAAAACCTCAAACTTGCCAATCGGGTATTTGCAGGTTTTGGTATTCCTTATGGAAATTCATTATCCCTGCCATTTACCCGTCAGTACTTTTCTGGAGGAAGTAACAGCATTCGGGCATTTAGGGCAAGGGGCGTTGGTCCCGGAACGTATATCCGTGATCCGAATGACGGCTTTCAGAGCTTTTTTGGAAGTTTTACGGGTGATGTTAAGTTAGAATTTAATACTGAATTAAGACAAAAAATAAACGAATACGTCGGGATGGCACTCTTTGTGGATGCCGGGAATATCTGGAATTACAAAGATGTTTCAACTTATGGTGAAGAAAACGGCGATGTACTATTCGGCAAAGACTTTTACAAGCAACTCGCCGTTGGAGCGGGAGTGGGGCTTCGTTTAGATGTTTCTTTCTTTGTTTTACGGGCTGACCTAGCTACGCCTGTAATTAATCCAGGTCGTATTAAGGGTGAGCGGTTTGTGCTTGACGAAATTAACTTACGTGATCCGTCTTGGCGGCAAAACAACTTGATACTAAATATTGCGGTTGGTTATCCATTTTAAGAACTTTCGACAAGTTTTTGTATCTTTCGATTTACAAAAACTGACAAAATACGTTGAAAAAAAATCTTGAAAATCGCCGTAGCTTTTTAGCAAAAACTGCTTTGTCTGCCGTTGGAATGGTAGCGGGTTTGCCCGTAGTTTTTGGTCGAAATTTACCCGAAAACATTTCCCCCATTGGCTTCTTAAAAGATGAAGAAGTTTTGCCTGGTAAACACCCTGATTTAACTATTCTGAATAACCGCCCGTGGAACGTAGAAACACCGGCTCATTTGCTAAATGATGATGTAACGCCCGCCGATAAATTCTTCATACGAAATAACGGAATTCCGCCCGCAACTACTGACGTAAATTCGTGGACACTCGAAATCTCTGGTGAATCAGTAAAACAGGTTAAGTCATTTACTATAAAAGAGTTAAAGTCGAAATTCAAAACGCACTCGTACAATTTAACCCTCGAATGCGGCGGAAATGGCAGGGCCGGATTTTACCCTTCAGCCTCTGGAAATCAATGGACAGAAGGAGCGGTTGCCTGTTCTAAATGGACGGGAGTGCGGCTCAAAGATATTTTACAAGATGTTGGCATAAATGCCGACGCCGTTTACATTGGTTATTACGGAAAAGACACGCACCTCAGCGGCGATGCCGATAAAGTGGTAATCTCACGCGGCGTGCCAATAAGTAAAGCCCTCGAAGACGAAACACTCATTGCGTGGGCAATGAACGACGAAGATATTCCGGCAATGAACGGGCATCCACTTCGCTTAGTAATTGGCGGCTGGCCGGCCTCTGTTTCAGGAAAATGGTTAAGTAAAATTGTTGTCCGTAACATCGTACACGATGGCTCGAAAATGGAAGGCGATAGTTACCGTGTTCCTAAAAACCCCGTTCAACCCGGTGAAAAAGTGCCGCTCGAAGATTTCAAAATCATCGAATCCATGCCAGTTAAATCGCTGATAACGTATCCAAAAACCGGAGCGATTCTTTCAATGGATAAAAAGCTAAATATAAACGGACAAGCCTGGGCGGGAGATTTAGAGGTTTCAGGAATGCAGATTTCAATAGATTTTGGAGCAACTTGGCAAGCCTGTGAGTTGAGAAAACCAGTAAACCGTTTGGCGTGGCAACACTGGTCAACGGAGGTGCAATTTCCGCAAAGCGGCTACTACGAAATTTGGGCAAAAGCCACCGATTCTGAAGGCAAGTCTCAACCGATGGTTATTCCCGGCTGGAACCCAAAAGGATATTTAAACAACTCCTGCCACCGCATTGCCGTGAAAGTAGGATAATAAAAGGTATAGTATATTTCCCTCCCCATCGTTGGGGAGGGCTAGGGAGGGGTTCAACATGAAAAATATTACAGTACTAATCACCGCTTTAATCTTCGGAATTACTTCCTGTAAAACGGCTCAACAATCCGTTGAAGAAATGGAGGAAAATACCGCAGCGGTAGTTGATGGAAAAGACGCAATAACCGGACTATTTTTAGACGAAAATCTGAAATTTGTTCAGGCACATTGCACGGGTTGTCATTCGTCAAAATTAATTTCTATGAACCGCTTTACACGGGAAGGCTGGAAAGAAAAAATTGTTTGGATGCAGCAAACCCAAAAATTATGGGACTTGGGCGAAGCCGAACCACTTGTGCTCGATTATCTCGCCAAATATTACGCCCCCGAAGAACGCTCCCTTCGCCGCCAGCCGCTTGAGGTTAAGGAGTGGTATGAACTGAATTAATAATAGAACAATACGCTAACCTTGCACTACCTCAAACGAATATATCTCCTCAACTTCCGGAATTACGAAGAATTTACGGCGGATTTTTCACCCAATATAAATTGTATTGTCGGTGAAAACGGCAGCGGCAAAACCAATCTGCTTGATGCCGTCTATTACCTCGGTTTAACCAAAAGTTCTATTCAAAATCAGGATGCTCTCAGTATTCGGCACGATACCGATGCCATGATGATTGACGGGCTGTTTGATAAAGATAAAAAACAAGAACAAATCACCTGCTCGATGCAACGTGGGCAGCGAAAAGTGTTACTTCACGACCGCCAACCCTACGAACGAATCTCGGAACATATTGGCAAATATCCCGTGGTTTTAATTGGGCCAGATGATACAGATTTGATACGGGATAGTAGTGATACAAGACGGCGTTTTTTCGATGGCGTAATTTCGCAGATGAACCCTGAATATTTATCGCGGTACCAGCATTATAATCGAGTACTTGATCAACGAAATAGTCTGCTCAAACAATTTGCCGATCAACGCTTTGTGGATGATGATTTACTCGATATTTACTCCGAAGATTTGCTTCGTTTAGCCCTCGAAATCAATTCCGAACGCCGCATTTTTGTGGAACGTTTTTTGCCAATTTTTGCTGAAAAATACGCCGAATTGAGTGAAAGCCGAGAGGCGGTAAATATCCTGTACAATTCGGAAGTTACTAATCCCGCGTTTATTGAAGAATTCAGGCATAACAAACAGGTTGATTTATACGCTCAACGCACTACAAAAGGCATTCATCGGGATGATTATGAGTTCGAAATTGACACTTATCCAATAAAGAAGTTCGGCTCTCAAGGGCAGAAAAAAGCTTACGTCATGGCGTTGCGTTTGGCTCAGTTTGAATTGCTTCGCACCGAAAAACAAACAAAACCTATTTTGCTACTTGATGATGTTTTTGATAAACTTGACGACCGCCGCATCAATAAAATCATCGAAAGCATCAACGATCATACCTTTGGGCAAATTTTCCTGACTGACGCCCGCCCTGAACGAACCGCTACTATTCTCAAAAAAGCGACGGTAGAAGTCAAGTATTTCAAGACGAGCTGAGTAGAATAAAACCTCGCCCGACGGCAGAGTTTTACCCTTCTACATTCTTCAATAATTCTTGAATGTTTTCGCTTTCGTGAAAAAGGAAAACGAGTTGTTTCTTCTCGAAATCATCTTCGTTTTCGTCGGGCTCCATCCATCGCCAGTCTTCGCAAATGGCAGATAATCGGTCTAATAAAGTTAGTTTTTTGCTCTCGTTTCGCTCTTTTGAGAGAAAATGCTCTGAATTTAATGTGTAAACGGCAATTTTCTCTTCTTCCATCCAAGACAAATTACTCAGCATATCATCCAACGAGTCAATGTTGAAACCGAAGTCTTCGGGAAAACTCATTGCTTCGGCAATTGCCTCGTAAAAGCCACGTAGGGTTTGGCACTTTTCTCCGTCGAGGTTTATTATTTCGTATTTTTCCCACGGAACTAAGTCCGAAACTAACTGTAAATGAGCCATAATATTGAGTTTACTTTTTGCTGAGAATCCGTAGTTTGTCTTTTATCCTATGTCTTTTGCCAATCATCTACTTACTTAAACGTAAATTTGCAGAAATTTAATAAAAATGAGCCAATCAGAATCTAAAATATCGTTTGAAGATTTCGCCTTAAACCGTCAATTGCTAAACGCCATTGATGATTTGGGCTATACTGAACCTTCGCCTATCCAAGAAAAAGCCATTCCACTAATTTTAGCGGGACACGACGTTTTGGGAATTGCCCAGACCGGTACGGGTAAAACGGCGGCATTTGTGCTGCCGCTTTTGATGATTACCAAATACGCCCAAGGCGAACACGCCCGCTGCCTGATTCTTGCCCCAACCCGCGAGTTGGTCAGTCAGATAAACAACGAAATAACGGATTTGGGAAAATATACCGATTTACGGCACGTGGCGTTGTACGGTGGCATTGGTCCGAAAGCACAAACGGATGCACTTCGGGCGGGAATTGACATTATTGTGGCAACGCCCGGACGTTTTTTGGATTTATATTCAAAGGGCGAAATTTTCACGAAAGGAATCAAACATTTGATTCTTGACGAAGCCGACAAAATGATGGATATGGGCTTCATGCCACAAATCCGCCGGATTTTGGAAGTAATTCCTCGCAAACGGAAAAATCTGCTTTTTTCCGCTACTTTTTCAGAAAGGGTTGAGCGGCTTTCGCATGAATTTTTAGAAGCTCCGGTTCGGGTGGAAGTAACTCGGCAAGCTACCGCCGCCGAAACGGTAGATCAGTGGATGTACGAAGTTCCAAACTTTAAGACGAAGCTGAATTTATTGGCCCATTTACTTGAAAATCCCGAAGTAGCCCGTGCGATTGTGTTTACCCGAACCAAAACCGTGGCAGATAATGTACACAAGTTTTTGGGGCGAAAAATAATGGATAAGAAAAACCTGCGGGTAATTCACGCCAACAAAAGCCAGAATACCCGTATGAACTCTATGGACGCTTTTAAAGCGGGCGAAGTGCGGGTCTTGGTTTCAACGGACGTTTCAGCGAGGGGAATTGATATTAACGAAGTCAGTCACGTTATCAACTTTGACGTTCCGGTTATTTACGAAGATTACGTTCACCGCATTGGCAGAACGGGCAGAGCCAACCTTTCGGGCGTTGCTATTACCTTCGTGACGATTGAAGAAGCGTACCACATCAAGAAAATAGAGGATATTATCCGAACGCAAATTCCGCAAAAAGAGCTGCCTTCTGAAGTAGAAATTACAGAAACTCCTTTTGAAGAACAGCAAATTATGCTGCGGGTTGTTGATGAACAGCGAAAGAAAATGGATCCGACTTTTCAAGGGGCTTTTCACGAGAAAAAAGGCAAGAATTCGTGGAGTTCTAAACCCAAAAAAACTAAAAAGCCTTTTTCCAAGGTTAAAAAATCTGGGAATAAAAGGTAATAGTATAATTTTTGGATTAGCTAAATCGTTAGTAACTTACCCTTAATTAAATTCTCATCAGGGCCTTGTTTATGATGAACTACCGCATCGTTCCTTTATTGTTGATTTCTTCAATCGTGTCTTTTTCGCAGGAAGTTGCTTATCAAACTGTGAACGTGGAACGAATCACGCTTACCCGAGCAATTTTTACAGGGAAGGTATTTTCACTCAGAAAGCAGCAAAGCCAAGATGCAACTTATTCCGTACGGACAGATTTTTCGATAATTAACTATTCTTCACCGCCGCCAATTGAGTATTTACTCAAAATTGAAAGCCAACGGGACTCTTACGCTACGCTTTTGACCGAGTGTCACCATAGTTTCAACACCGACGAAGAAGCGAGTGCCTTTTTTAGCAAAATGGGTTGGAATTACCTTGCGGAAGGCGACCGCAAAGAAGCGAGAAAACGCTTTGATTGGGCGTATTTACTGGATCAAAATAACGTGGAGGCTTATTGGGGGCTTGGCGTGATGACTTTTCAGGAAGAGCGTTTTGAAGAATCAACACTTTTTATGGAGCACGGCGTAAAAGCCGCAAAAGAAAAGAATGTTACGCTAATGGTAGATTTGGCTACAGTTTACATTAAGCTCTTTACCGAAACCGAGCAGCCGAAACATCTAAATCGGGCGTTTGAGCTAATCGAAAAGTCGATTGAAGTTAACCCGAATTACACAAACGCGTACATGCAAAAGGCACTTGCTCAGCTTGTTAATGGCAAAGTAGATGCGGCGTGGCTGAGTTTCCACCAAGGTTATAAAATAGCCCCTAAAGAATCAGACATACATATTCTCACAAATCTTCTTGCTGAAATGCCTGACCCTGAAGGTATTTTCAAGTAACGGGGCTTCCTTATTCCTATTCGCCCAATAGCTTCTCAACTAATCGGTTATAATCAGTTACGAATTTATCGTAATATTCGCCCGTTCCGGGGCCACTGAAACCCGTGTGAATTTCTCTTACTTTACCTTTTTTGTCAATTGTTATCAATGTCGGGAAAGAAAGGATGTGTTCTAACATCGGGAGCGATTTCGCAGCTTCGGTTTTATCGTTTATTCCGGCAACTAACACTTCGTACGGGATGTTGAAACGCTCTTTCATCCGCTTGATTTTTGGGTAAGCAAAATCAGGATCGGTTTTCTTTTCGAATGCTAGACCGATTACCTCAAAATCTTTATCTTTATTTTTCTCGTAGAAAGGCACTAAAAACTTGGTCTCGTCCATGCAATTCGGACACCACGAGCCTAATAT
>JANQUM010000099.1 GCA_030731175.1 Spirosomataceae bacterium | reverse complement strand
CCGCCGGATTACTCCAAAACCCAAAACGTAATTTTGGAGCTGCAACCCGCGGCTTGACCTTCGACGCCGACTTTGATAACGCAAACGTTGAATACCTTGAGTTTTGGATGCTCGATCCGTTCAAAGATCAAGTACGCGACGGAATCAAAGGAGTAACAAATACTACTGGCGGAAAACTCATTTTCCACCTCGGAGATATTTCGGAAGACGTAATCCCAGACAGTCGTTTCAATTTTGAAAACGGCATACCGCCCGATAGCACTTCGGGCACCGAGCCAGTAATAACCGCGTGGGGGAAAGCCCCCCGCACGCAATACGTGACCGACGCTTTTGCCAACGACGAAAACGCTCGGGCAAATCAAGACGTTGGCTTGGAGGGACTAAAAAACGACGAAGAACGGGTTTTTTATAATTCATACGTTAACGCCATTCAGCGAAAAGTAACGAACGCAGAACGACGAAATGAGATTCTAAATGACCCATCTGGTGATGATTTCAAGTTTTACACCGACCCGTCTTTCGGTGCAAACACGGGATTGTTACAGCGTTTCAAAAATTATTTGGGCATGGAAAACAACGCCCCGCTTGCCAGTGGACAGCAAAATAATTCGTTGGCGATTTCCTTCACCGCCGATAAAGAGGACATAAACGACGACAATACCGTAAACGACATTGAAAATTATTACGAATACGAAATTGACCTCCGCCCCGACCGCCTCGAAGTAGGCAGCGGCTTTATCATTGACAAAGTAACTTCACCGAGTGCCGAAAACGCAACGTGGTATTTATTTAGAGTACCGCTGCGTCAATTCACCGGACGCACGGGCGATATAAACGGTTTCAAATCCATTCGCTTCATGCGAATGCTCATGACAGATTGGGAGCAACCCGTGGTTTGCCGTTTCGGCACGCTGCAATTGGTTTCTAACCTTTACCGCATTTTCCCTTACGAACTTTCAAACGTTGGGCTTGCCGAAATTCCTGAACCGTACGACGCAAAATTCAAAGTGGCAACCGTAAGCATTGAAGAAAATGGCTGCGACGAGCAAGGAAATTGTAACGTAAAAGAAGGCAGAACGCCGTACGTAGTACCGCCCGGTTTTATTCGGGATAGAGACTTTACTGTTATCGGAGCGATTCAACAATTTAACGAGCAATCCATCAGTTTGGGCGTTGAAAATCTACGAGACGGCGATGCTCGGGCGGTTTTCAAAAACACGAAACTCGACCTGAACATGTACAAACGCTTGCAGATGTACGTTCACGCTGAAGTACCAAATGAAGTAGCATTTGAAGAAAATTACGGAGTGGGTGCATTCCTTAGACTCGGAACTGATACCCGTGACAACTACTACGAAATTGAAATCAGTGACCTGAAAATTACACCAACGCTCGGTGATGGAGCCACCGCCCCAGACCCGGCTGTAGTATGGCCGCTTGAAAACGAAATTGATTTTCCAGTGGACGAATTGCGTAACCTGAAAATTGCCAGAAACCTTGCTGGAGCGGGGTTTTCGGAACGATTTACGCAGGAAATTGAAGTAAACGGCTCGGCATTTGGTGACGACGGCGACGAACGAACCTTAGCAGTAACTCGAACGTACAAAATAACGGTAGTCGGAAATCCCGATTTGAGCAATGTGCTGACCGTGATGCTCGGCGTTTCAAACCCACTTTCTGACGATCAGCAAGTAAAATCTTTCACGGTTTGGATGAACGAATTTCGGGCGAACGGTTTCGACCAAACACCAGGCGAAGCCGGGATTTTATCCGCTGATATTAAACTCGCCGATATTGGTACGATATTACTAAATGGCAACTTTTCAACCTTCGGTTTTGGCGGCGTGCAAGATAGAATTTCCATGCGTTCACGCGATAACGCCTACAGCTTTGGCGTGGCAACTTCTCTTGATATTGACCGCTTTACGCCGCAAAAGTGGGGCTTGAGTATTCCGTTTTTCGTGAGTTATGATTTCCAGCAAATTACGCCGCAATTTGACCCGCTTGATCCAGATATTAGACTGAGTGATTTAGTGAATTTACGTAATCAAGGGTTGTTGGATAATTTCAACAAAAACGGCATTACAGACTTAGACGAGTACATGGATTTGATTGTAGATCGAAGCATAAACCGTGGTTTTAATTTTACAAACGTTCGTAAAACTCGAACCGATCTAAGCAAAAGCACACACTTTTATGACATCGAAAATTTTGCCTTTACTTTTGCAAAAAACCGCTCAAATCGCAGTAATGTATTAATTTCCGATTTTACATCAGAGCAAACACGCGGCGGGTTAAGTTATTTGTATCAACCGAAGCCTTTTGTTTGGGAGCCATTTAAAGCCAAAGAATTTAAAGAAGGGAAATTCGGCTGGGTGAAAGATTTTAATTTCGCCCCAAAACCAACTGTGGTCTCGGTGCGAAGCGACTACGACCGCAGTTTTATCAGCACGCAATTCCGTAACGATCAGCTAACCACTTCTTCCATTGCCCCGAACATTCAAAAGTATTTCTTAGGAAACCGGATTTACGATCTCCAATGGAATTTAAGCCGCAGCTTATTACTAAATTATAACGCCGTGATGAACACCATCATCGACGAACCATTTGGTGAAATTGACACAGAAGCCGAACGGGACTCGTTGCGTGGTTCTATTTTCAGCCTCGGCAGACCAAAAGAATACCGCCAGTCAATGGACTTTACCTGGCGATTACCAACCGATAAGGTATTCTTGCTGGACTGGGTTCAAGCAGACGCCAAGTATAATAATCAGTTCGGCTATCGTGCCAACTCATTCGGAATTCGAGAAATTTTTGAAGACGGTACCCAGGGTGATTTGTTTGGAAACTACGCCGAAAATGGCCGGGAAATCGGAATTAGAGGCCGAGTGGATTTAGTGAAACTTTACAACAAGCTCAAATTTCTTAAGTTTGCCAACACTCCAAAAGCTCCAACCGATAATTTCACCCGAGCCTTCGGTGACGATGAAATTCTGGAAGCCGGAACAAGCGATTTTGCGAGAACATTAACTCGCTTGCTTATGACCGTACGGGGGATTAATTTCAACTACTCCAATATCAGAACCACAGTTTTACCCGGCTTTTTGCCTTCGCCGCGTTATTTTGGATTGAGCAACGATTTTAATTTTCAAGATGCCCTACCCTTCGTTTTGGGTTCTCAACGCTATAAAGTTGATCCAACTCAGCCAGGCGGTTGGCTCTTTGAAGGTGATCAAAACGGTTGGCTCTCCCGCAGCACACAACGCAACGATCCGTTTATTCAATCCCGTCAAAAACGATTTGATTACAACGTAAATTTAGAGCCGTTCAAGGGTTTCCGAATGCAGATAAAAGGTAATTACGCTAAAGGCGACGATTATCAAATACTGTACAGACCAGACCAAGCGGGTGATCCCTTCTCGGCACTCAATCGCATTCGCAACGGCAATATGAGTATTTCGTTTTGGTCGTTTAATACCTTACCGAAACGCCTAAAACGCAACGACGATTGGAGAGAAAACGAGATATTTACGTTATTCAAAAGTTACCGTTCTGAGGTTGCCACGTACTTTAATGCTAACTTGGCAAACGGACTGGAGAATCCGTTTAATGTGAGTTCGCAAGATGTTTTAATTACGGCATTTATAGCCGCTTACAGCGGAAAAGGATTGTACGAACAGGATTCTTCCGAACAAAAAAATATCCTGAACCGCTACCTTGATAAAAACATCAAGCCGTTTGATACAAATGACGGGCAGCGGGCAACTTTTAATAACTTGTTTCGGTCACTTCCATTTCCAAACTGGCGGATTGACTTCGCCGGAGTAGAGAAGATTCCGCTCTTCAATAGTATTTTCTCATCTATTACGTTGAGCCATAGTTACACATCCACTTATAACGTTGGTAACTATACGTCATCTTTAGACTACGGAAATAACTCCTTGGATAATTTTACGGATTTAGCTTATCTGAACCTTTTGGCGAATGATTATACGTACGGTTTCCGCATCAGCGATGTAATTAATTCCGCACTTTACACACCACTATTTGTGATGAGTACAGTCAGCATCGAAGAGAAATTTGGCCCCGTAATTGGTGCAAATTTCAGGTTAGTAAATGGCATGACCGGACGATTAGATTGGAATTTAGAGCGACGCTCAGGGCTGAATCTCAGCAATTTACAAGTTGCAGAATACAACCGAAATGACATTGTGGCGTCTATTGGTTTCAGGAAGAATAATATCAAAATCCCGATTAGGGGAAAAGACGGAAATCAGATTGTTTTGAAAAACGATTTGAACTTCAACTTCAACGTAACCGTGAGTGACTTGAAGATGATTCAACGCCCGCTTGAAGGCGAAGCAATCGCGATTCAGGGAAATTACAACGTGCAGATTCGTCCGCAAGTGCAATACCAATTTAACAAGAAATTCTCGGGTACTTTTTACATCGAGCGTTTGGTAAACAATGCGTTTACGTCGCTATCGTTTGATCGCCGCTCGACGATTGGGGGAATCAGCGTCCGGTTTAATTTAGCTGATTGATGGAGAATTCATACAGAAAAGATAATCCCGCTTCTTCATAATTCCTTGAGAAATTCTCTGATGGGAGTTCCTTTCACTTTGCCGTCTAAAACGTCCTTCAATTCCGCCAAACTCGTCTTAATATTATCGCGGATATACTCATCAGAGTCGCCGTCTTCTTCCACTTCAATTTCTTCTTTCACTTTCACAAAAGAAAAATTTTGTATCAAATCTCTAAAAAACTTGACTTTACTGTCTTTTATTTCGAGGACTATGGTTGTCATTTGATTTATGTTTTTAACAAAAATACGATTTAGAATACTAAAATAAAATCATTTCCAAATATTACAGTTTTCCGCTAACTTGCAACGTTTCTGATAAAGTAAGTTATCAAAGGAGTAAATGACTTCACAGCAAAACTTACTAACACAACAACTTAAAACGCAAAAACTTAATTATGAATTTCCCTGAAAATTTACGCTACACCGAAGAACACGAATGGGTACGCATTGAAGACGAAAATACGGCGGTTGTCGGAATTACAGATTTCGCCCAAAGTGAATTAGGCGATATTGTTTACGTTGAAATCGAAAGCGAGGGTGAAGAATTTGCTGCTAACGAAGTGTTCGGAAGCATTGAAGCCGTTAAAACTGTTTCTGATTTATTTTTACCGATGTCAGGTACAGTGATCGAAGTCAACGAAGAATTGGCAGACGCCCCCGAAACGGTTAATAATGACCCATACGAAAAAGGCTGGCTGATCAAAATGACGATTGACGACATGAGCGAATTTGAAAAGCTGATGACCGTTGAAGAGTATAAAAAACTAATTGGTAAATAATATCGATTTACCCTGTAATTTAACCCTAAAAGCCCGCATGGGCTTTTTTTATAAGAGAGTGAACCAAGGCTAAATTCAAACAGTCTATCTTATTTTTGTTTTCCGAAAATGAAATTTCACGTACAAAAAGCCACGGTTTTGGATTCAAATTCCGCTTTTCACCAGAAAACGGTTGATTTGGTGATTGAAAACGGGAAAATTATTCAAATCGGCACCGATTTAGAAGTTGAAAACGCTACGGTTATTTCTTCCGAAAATTTACACGTTTCCATTGGTTGGATGGACCTTGGCGTTGTTGCTACAGATCCGGGATTAGAATATAAGGAAACCCTCGAAACGCTTCGCTCAGTTGCGGCGGCGGGTGGTTTTACAGATATTGCAACCACACCAAACACCAAACCGATTGTTCAGGACAAATCTACCATTCACTATTTAAAGCAGGGAAACGCCACTTCAACGGTGAATATTCACCCAATGGCCGCCATAACCGTAAATTGCGAAGGTAAGGATTTTACGGAAATGATGGACATGCAACAAGCTGGAGCCGTAGCATTCACCGACGGGCTACAACCGCTGTGGAACGCCGATATTCTGCTCAAAACGCTGCTTTATTTACAACCGATAAACGGCGTATTGATAAATCGCCCTGAAGAACCAACCCTTGCTTTTATGGGGCAAATGAACGAAGGTCTCATGAGTACGCAATTGGGCATGAAAGGCATTCCCGAAACAGCCGAAGAATTAATGATTATGCGGGATTTAGAACTACTCGCATATACCGATATTAAGTCCGAAAAGCCCGTTTTACACTTCGCAAAAGTATCAACTATAAACGGGCTGAAACGCATAAAGGAAGCCAAAGCGAAAGGCTTACCCGTGAGTTGTGATGTTTCAATAAATCAACTTTTATATACCGAAGACGATATCAGTACCTTCGATTCAAATTACAAAGTCAGCCCGCCACTTCGCAACGAAAAAACGATAAAAGCCTTAAAGAAAGGACTTGCCGACGGAACAATTGATTTACTAATTTCAGATCATTACCCGCACGATGAAGAAGCCAAAAAGCTTACCTTTGACGACGCCGACTTTGGTATGCTTGGTTTGCAAACTTTATTCTCCAATGCGTTAGTAGAAAGCGGATTAACCCTCGACGAGCTAATTACCAAACTTACCATAAACGTACGTAATCTACTACGATTAGCAGTTCCATCTATTAAAGAAAATACGGCTGTTCCGCTGACGCTTTTTGATCCCGAAAAGAAATGGATTTACGACGAAAAAGCTAATAAATCTACCGCATTAAACTCCCCTATTTTGGGCAAAGAACTAAAAGGGCTGGTACTTGCCACGGTAAATAATGGCAACGTGCAACTCAACAATTTATGAAAAAACAACTTCCTCGCTATACCCTAATTTACGGTTCTTTAACGGCATTGGCTTGCCTGCTGTTCTTTATCGGGCTGTACAATATTTCCCCGAATCCACTCGGCGTTAGAAGGCCAGATATTGGCTTTAATATTATGATGATTTTCATTGCCCTTGCCTTTTACAGACGAAACAACGGCGGTTACTTACACTTTTACGAAGGCGTTTCGGTTGGTTTTTTAGTGAATTTATTCGCCGCCATTTTAACCGGTCTCGGCATTTTTATATTTGTTACCTTTTACGATAACACTCCATTTACTACTTGGACGGCAGAAGGAGTAAAAGAAATGTATTCAAACAAAGAAACTTTTGACGTAATTTTGGACAAGGCAAATTTTGACAGAACTATAGCTTCGCTCAAAAATGCCAAACCGTACCAATTAGTAATTGACGAAATTATGTTCAAGCAATTCAGTATTATACCAATTACACTCATCAGCATGGCTTTACGCAAGCAACGCCCAACACCATAAAATATATTGCAATCTTAACTACCTCTCACCTCTAATAATTACACAAATGGAAAAACCTTCTACAGCACGTATCGCCCTTAAATGGGGAATTATTTCAGCTATTATATCAATAGTTTTCACCATTGTTCTATACACATTTGACCTATGGAAAATGGTTTGGATTGCAGCTGCATTTGGAGTTGCGGTCACTGTGGTGATTTTAGTTCTTGCCGCTAAAGAATTCAAATCACTCAACAACGGTTTTATGACTTTTGGCGAAGGCTTAGGCATGTCAATGCTGATTATCGTGGTCAGCGGCTTGATTTCAAACGCATTTAATCAACTTTACGTCAACGTGATTGACACGAGTATCAAAGGTAAAATAACTGACATGCAAGAAGAAATGTACGTAAAGCAAGGCCTTTCAGAAGAACAAATAAGCATGGCAATGGAGCAACTTGAGCGATTTAATAACCCCAGCATGCAGTTTCTGTTCAGTATGTTAGGTACTTTATTCTTCGGCTTCCTTTTATCATTGATAATTTCGGCAATTATGAAAAAGGACCGTCCGGTCTTTGAATAAAATGATTTACCGCCGAAACGCATGTTCGGCGGTAAATTTCGTTTTCTATTATAATCACTTGCAACATTATATATGCAGAGCATTTTCCTGAAAGAACTCAATGCTTATTTCAGTTCCGCGGTTGCGTACCTGGTAATCGGTGTTTTTTTGGTTTTTACAGGCTTGGTAACGTGGGTTTTCCCAGATTCTAACGTCCTTGACTACGGTTTTTCTGACCTCGGTAGCTTTTTTCAGCTAACGCCTTACTTGTTCTTTTTCTTCGTTCCGGCGTTGACAATGCGACTATTCGCCGACGAATTCCGGGTCGGAACTTTCGAGCTGTTACTCACAAAACCAATCAGTTTGTGGCAATTAATTCTCGGCAAATTCTTTGCGGCATGGCTCACAATTGCAGCAGCGTTAGTTCTGACTATTATTTACTACACCTCCATTTATCAACTTGGCAGCCCAATCGGAAATATCGATACTGCCGCTGTAATTGGAGCATACGCTGGTTTATTTTTATTAGCGGCAGCATTTGTTAGCATCGGCATTTTCACATCGTCACTTACTGATAATCAAATAATTGCGTTTGTAATTGGAATGGCAATTTGCATTTTCTTTTATGAAGGAATCCACCAATTTTCGCAATTATTTTCTGGCGAAACCCAGTTTCTAATTGATTACCTGAGTTTACAAACGCAATTTGAAGCTCTCGGACGCGGCGTAATTGACTCCCGAAACGTTATTTATTTAGTAAGCATTAGCGTTTTCTTTCTTTACTGTTCATATTTAAAACTCCTTTCAAAATCCCGATGAGCAGCTTGCCTCTTTTTCAAATTGACGCATTTACAGACAAAGTTTTTGGGGGAAATCCGGCAGCGGTTATTCCTTTAGAAAAGTGGCTTTCTGACGAAAAAATGCAGCAGATCGCTTTAGAAAATAATCTCTCCGAAACCACTTTTATAGTTCCGGAAAAACAACAAAACAACTACCACATACGGTGGTTTACCCCTGAAGTCGAGGTTGATTTATGCGGCCACGCAACTGTAGCGGCGGCGTACTATTTGTACAAAATTGCGGGGGTTTCGGGTGATATTACGTTTCAATCAAGAAGCGGCGAATTGATTATAAGTGAAGCCAACGAATGGTTTTACCTAAATTTCCCGGCGATGCTCCTAACTCCAGAAACTATTACCGAACCAATCACGAAAGCAATGGGAATTACGCCAAAATTAGCTTTCAAAAGTAAAGATGATTGGCAATTCGTTTACGAAACGCAAGAAGAAATAGAAAACCTGAAACCAGACTTTCATTTTCTGAGAACTTTTCCCGAATGGGAAAACCCCGCCCGTGGCATCATAGTTACCGCTAAAAGTAGCGAAAAAGGTGTTGATTTTGTAAGTCGTTTTTTCGCTCCGGCGTGTGGAATTAACGAAGATCCGGTAACCGGATCAGCTCACACAAAGCTGATTCCATATTGGGCAAACAAACTCAAAAAACACGATTTAATTGCCAAGCAGCTTTCGCACCGAGGCGGATTTCTTAAATGCAGCCTCAAAAACGACCGCGTTTTGATTGGTGGTCAAGCAATTCTGTACC
>JANQUM010000098.1:5508-9433 GCA_030731175.1 Spirosomataceae bacterium | reverse complement strand
CCGTTTGAAGAACTGAAATTTGTCTGTGATTTGCACAAACCTGATTTTATTTTCTCGGCAATTACGTCTGTGCCTGGTGTTACAGAAATTCAAGATTATGTGCTGAAACTTGGGAAGGCTTTTCCCGAAACAAATATATTGTTGACCGGTTATCAAGTAATTGGTCAGGGGCTCGATTTGGAAGAAAATACCCGAATTATTCCTAACGTACGTCAGCTGATGGAAATAGCCAGTGGTGGCTGAAAACACGAATGGCGACTCAATTGAGCCGCCATGTGCATTATCCCTAAACTAAACTGTATAAAATTCTTTTTTCTGATGAAAGAAGGAAGACGAAAGAGCAAAGACGAAATTATGTCTTTGCTCTTTCATCGTTTTTCCTCATTCCAAAATCAATTGAGCGTCAATTCCTTGTAAACCACGGGCGTTGGCACGTTGGTTGAGACAGTTACTTCACGTATTACCTTTTCGTTTTTACCTGTTATCTCAAATTGATACGTTCCGTCTTTCAGCCCATCTAATTGGAAATTAGTGCTGTAGAAAGTATTTTTTTTGTTCACAACTTCTGTGTGAATTACCTCTCCGTCGGCGTCGCGGAGTTTTATGGTAAGTACGTCTCCTTTTGCCTTTTCGAGCATCAACCTCACTTTTGAAGTATTCTTGACGTTATACATTCCAATATCAAACGAGGTTGGTTGTCTTACTTCTTTTTTGTCGTCTTCAATAGTAGTGGCAAACGTAGTGGCAGATGCAAGAAGAACGATGGCGAGTGTTTTAAATAGCTTTTTCATAATTTGTGTTGTTTAAAAACTTGTGTTGTTATAAGTAATTGTGCTTTGAAAAATAGATGTCGATTCCGCTCTTTTAGTAACAGTTTTTAGCGTTTTCGGAAAATATCTCCGATAAACGGTTCATTCTGTTTGTTGAGCGGCGGTGAAGTCCAAACTTCAATTCACCGTCAGCTTTCGGTAGGTTTGTATTTCCGGCAAATTTGTGGAAATGACTACGTTGTGTGTTTCTTTCTTGATTCCGTTTTCTATCGTGAAAGTGTAAGTGCCATCAGCTAATTTGCTCAAGTCGAACGTTTTACTGTAATCCATCTGCTTTTTAGAGATAAACTCACGATGCAATAAATTACCGTTTTCGTCGGCTAATTGTACCAAAATAGTACTGGTCTGAAATTTATCGAGCATCAGCCGCACTTTAGAGGTATTCTTCAATTTGTACATTCCAACCGCAAATGTGTCAATTTCTTTAATCGCCATTTTATCATCTGTAGCAGAAGCGAAAGTAGTGGCTGATGCAATAAGAACGACGGCGAGTGTTTTAAATAGCTTTTTCATAATTGTGTTTGTTTAAAAATTTGTATTGTTATAAGTAATCGTGCTTTTAAATATGTTTGTCAAAGTTGAAGAGTTGTGAAGTGCTTCGCCTTAATGACATTTCAAAGGTGGCAATTTGCATAGTACTATGCAATGCATAATAGTATGTATGGTATATTAGATTGACGAGCGGCAGAGTATAAATGCGGTTGAAATTTCAAAGAACGTTTGCAGTCAAAATGGCTGTATTTTATCATTAGCGTTACTCTCTTGCCCTATGCCAACTATATAATGAAATAACGTACCACAAAGTATTTAAGGAATATCAAAAGCTATAATGTACTTATAATAAGCATATTATAATGCATAAAATGATATGGAATAATTTTCGTAATAAAAAAAATGTCCGCCAACGGACGGTTTCCCATCGTTAACGGACATCTGATAATATTAATATCGAGATAAAATCCTTAACTCACACTCGCACCGTTCCAAACGTCTTTGTGTGGTTTTAGTAGAGCAAGTGAGCCGTCTTTATCTTCTGCCATCAGTATCATGCCTTCAGATTCTACGCCCATCATTTTGCGGGGAGCGAGGTTCGCGATGAACGTAACTTGCTTACCAATCATCTCTTCGGGGGTGAAATATTCGGCAATTCCACTTAGAATAGTGCGTTTTTCCATGCCGTCTTCAATCAGAAATTTTAGCAGTTTTTTACTCTTCTTGACAGCTTCGGCTTCGAGAATAGTTCCGATACGAATATCGAGTTTCATAAAATCGTCGAATTGAATCGTGTCTTTTAATGGCTCAATTGCCTTTCCTTCCAGTTCGTTCATGCGTTTGGCTTCTTGTAGTTTATTTACCTGTTGTTCTATGGTGCTGTCTTCTATTTTCTCGAATAATAAATTACCCGTTTTGACCACTGTTCCGGCCGGAATTAAATCAGCGTTGCCCGCATCTCGCCATTCGGGATGAGCGGTTTCGCCTTTCAAATTCCAGTTTTCGAGCGAAAGCTGTTCGTATAATTTCGCCGCTGTAAACGGAATGAACGATTCACAGACGATGCTCAACGTTCCGGTAATTTGCGTAGCGATGTTCATAATCGTTTTTACCCGCTCTTCGTCAACTTTGATGACTTTCCATGGCTCGGTATCGGCAAGGTACTTATTTCCCAAACGGGCAATTTCCATCATTGCCGCTAACGCATCCCTGAATTTGTAATTCTTCAACGCATCCGAAACTTTACAAGGCAAATCTGCCAGCGTAGCAAGGGTTTCTTTATCAATATCGTGCAGTTCGCCACGCTCAGGAACGAGCCCATCGTAATATTTTTGGGTCAAAACGACCGTGCGGTTTACGAAATTTCCAAAAATCCCGACGAGTTCGGAGTTGTTTTTTGTCTGGAAATCTTTCCACGTAAAATCGTTGTCTTTGTTTTCAGGAGCGTTGGCAAGCAACGCATAACGCAATACGTCCTGTTTATCAGGAAATTCCTGTAAATACTCGTGCAGCCAAACCGCCCAGTTGCGGGACGTTGAAATTTTATCGCCTTCGAGGTTCATAAACTCGTTTGCCGGAACGTTATCCGCCAAAACGTATTCTCCGTGCGACATGAGCATCGCTGGAAAAATAATGCAGTGAAAAACGATATTATCTTTCCCGATGAAATGAACGAGTTTCGTGTCTTCTTTTTTCCAGTAATCTTCCCAGTTTTTACCGTTTTCGGCAGCCCACTCTTTCGTCATAGAAATGTAGCCAATTGGAGCATCGAACCACACGTAAAGCACTTTGCCGTCTGCTCCTTCAACGGGTACTTTCACACCCCAATCCAAATCGCGGGTCATGGCACGAGGCTGTAAACCTTGCTTTAGCCACGATTGGCATTGCCCGGAAACATTACTTTTCCATTCAGGATGGCTGTTTACGTATTCCTCAATTTTTGGTTGTAGCCTGTCGAGTGGCAAATACCAGTTTTTGGTCTCTTTTAAAACGGGTTTCGCACCCGAAAGCGTAGAACGAGGATTCACTAACTCAGTTGGCGAAAGCGACGAACCGCAGCTTTCGCATTGGTCTCCGTAGGCATTTGGGTTTTGACAAACGGGGCATTCGCCCACAATGTAGCGATCGGCGAGAAACTGATTAGCTTCTTCGTCGAAATATTGCTCAGTTACTACTTCGTCGAAATAGCCTTTGTCGTTCAGGTTTGTAAAAAACTCCTGCGAGGTTTCGTGATGTACTTTATTTGAAGTACGGGAATATTTATCAAACGAAATCCCAAATTCTTCAAACGACTGCTTGATGATTCCGTAGTATTTGTCAACTACCGCTTGCGGCGTAATGCCTTCTTTTTTGGCTTTGATGGTTATCGGAACGCCGTGTTCGTCGGTTCCGCTAATAAACGCTACGTCTTTGCCTTTTGCTCGCAAATAACGCACGTAAACGTCTGCGGGTAAATAGCAGCCCGCCAAATGCCCGATATGAATGGGCCCATTGGCGTAAATTAAGGCGGCGGTAACGGTATATCTTTTCGGATTTTTTATCATCTTCTTTAAAACAAATAATTATAAAGTTGCTGCTGTGGTTGCTTTATCATCGCTGTCGTC